>JAGBSA010000104.1 GCA_017632095.1 Bacteroidales bacterium
ATCCTTCTCCAACACACATCCAATCAAAAGACAATTCAAATGTTTGAGCATTTGGAAAATAAACATTTGCATAAACACATGAGTTATCTGTACTTGAAGTGGTATAGCCCAAGTTCGATCCTCCATCATTACTTACGTACAATGCTTTTCCGTTTGTTGTCAATAGTCCATCGCTATCTACAGTATGGTTTGCTGCACTTCCGATAACCCAATTGTTTTGTGTTCCATTGGCAAATATCCAATTGTCAGGTGTAGCATCAAAGTTCTCTTCAAAAGGAACGTTATACATATTTGACAAAGATGGTGTTGTCAATGCAGTTATTATTCTTTCTGGGCTATCACTTGATATACAGTTTGCAATAACTCTTATTCTGTATTCAGTTTGTGATTCAAGTCCTGTAACAACAAAACTTGTATCAGAAGTTGTTCCTGCTGCAAGCCATGTTGTTGATTCTGTTGCTAATTGATATTCTATTGTGTAAGCGTTTGCAGAACCGTTTGAAGACCATGCTACTGTTGCAGTGTTTTCTGTTGTGTTTGTTACAGCAAGATTGCTAATTGGCAAACAAAATCCTTCATTCAAAGTGATGTTGAACTTTGACACTGGAACATGTTCATAAGACAACGATGCAGCATCTGTAGGAACCGGCACTTGCGGTCCTACTGCAGTGGTTTCACTTGCAGAGATAATAGAACGATGAACTGGGAACATTTTGGTTCTATAGTCATATCCATATCCAGCTCCTACTCCACGAGAATGCACAGTTGCAACAACTAGATTGTTGTTTCCACTGAAAACAAAAGGAGTATCAAATGTTATAGTTACCCAACCTGATGTAGCAAATGTAACATTACCACTAAATACCTGTGTCAAACTATCAGCAGGTACAAAATCGGTTGAACCATAACCTCCATTAAACTGTGTCCTTGCAACTTCGCCAAGGTACAAAGCAACTGGAGCATCGCTTATCGTACTGTTAAACTCTGTATAATAGCTGATAGAAGTGATTGTTCCCGGAAGAAGCTCTTCAGCCAAATACACAGTTTGCGTATACGAATAAGGCGCATAGAAGTAGAATGGAAGGTAATCTGTATAGTTGTTACCGTCCTCTCCTACAACTACATCTGTTTGAGCGTGTCCAAACAGCGTGGCAAACAATACTGCCACAAACAAACATGCAATTTTCTTCATTTGTATGTAATTTAGGTTAAAAATTTTAGCGTGCAAAATTACAAAAAAAGTATTATTCATTGAGGTATAAATCATCAAAATACGACATAAATATTTTTCCTAACTGCTTTTGAAACTATCAAATAGAGGAAAATTATCTGCCGATTTAACTCCTACAACAATATATCGCTAACTGCCAATTGATATTCTTCGGTATATGTACCATCGATTTTTCTAATCGTAAAGTGATTTATCAACGCTTGTTTTGCATTCTTCGAATAAGTTGTAATAATTCTTTCTATTGGTTTTCCTTGTTTTGGATATATATTGATTTGTTGAGAAATTTGAAAGCCTTTCTCTTCAAACAATTTTGTCAAACAAAAGGTTTGCTCAGGTGGCAAAATAATTGTAACACTTGCATTCTCTGTTGCAACTTTACAAACCGAAGACACCAATTCTTCAAATGGCAAACAATGGTTATGCCTTGCTCTATTGCGTGATTGCCCCTTGGCATTGAGGCTATTTACGAAAAATGGAGGGTTGCTGACTATGAAATCGAATTTGTTTTGATTGCTTTCGGATTCTGCAAAGTCTTGAAACTTCACACAATATGCTTGCATTCTATCTTTGAATGGACCTAAAAAGAAATTGTTTCTTGCTTGCAAGATACTCGACTCATCTATATCGATAGCCGTTATTTGTGCCTGAGGGTGAAATTGCCCCATCAACATCGCTACAACTCCACAACCGGTGCCTATATCCAAGATTGAGCCTGCTTTAATTCGAGGAGCCAAAGCCGAAAGCAAAACCGCATCGGTACCAATCTTCATTGAGGATTGACTATGATCAAGCGAAAATTTCTTGAACTCAAATTCCATAAAAACAAAATTTAACTCTTAAAACACACCAACTGCACTTTGTGATTTACTCTTTGGCTCCGGGCTTTCCAAACTTAGAGATACACTCTCCATATTCTCCTTACATAATTAAAAGCCGAAAACCCATCACAAAAATACAACAAATTCTTTGATAGAAAGAGAAAAACGAAAAATTCGAACAATTGTTTTTCAAATCTAAAAGACAAGTCAAATAAACAGCGAATTAAGGAAAACGAAGATAAAAACAAAGACTTCGAAGAAAGAAAGCAAATTATACAAAGTGTTTCATCAAGAGAAACACATCCGATAACTTGCTTTTCGTGTTTTGTAACTTAATCTTTTGGTCTGCAAACTTTGAGAGAGAGTAAACAATCCTTGTTAAAGAATCTTCAGAATTACTATCAGAAATTTTTCACGACTTGATAATCCGATTATCACGGCGTGATAGTACCATTATCACAAAGAGATAATACCATTATCAGTGGGTGATAATACGATTATCAATAAGAGAAAAAATCCTGAGAGCAAGGTCGCAGACAGACAGAATAAGTTGCAAAGTTCGCAAAGGCTAATATCAAAGGACAACAAGTCAACAAGATTTGTGGTAAACAGGTGGTCGAAGACCTTATATTGTGATAAGAAAAAAGTCCTAAGTTTTTTTATGCCTTAAAGCCAAAGAAGCACAATGAAAGCCTTGCAACAAATAAAGTCAAAGCTATATTTAGATTACCTTTGTAAGCGAAACAAAAAAATAAGAGTTGTTCAATGTTGAACAACTCTTATTTCGTTTTATTGTCTCGAAGACTAGTACGTATCTTTTACTCTTCGTGATGCAGCATACATTATTCTTAACGCACCTGCTTTTCTGAGTTCTTGTTTTACGTCTGTCACATCACCCATCTTAACTTCTTTATCACACTTTATAGTGGTTGTAAGAAAAGGTTTGTCTTCTTCGCTTCTTGCAGCTCTTTCCGCTTCTACGAATGCAACAATGTCAGTTAATTCACCAAATTGGTCATTCAATTGGAAACGTGTAGCTGAACCGAATTTACGTTCTTCAATCGGAACTCCTATGTAGATGTAGCTAACAAGAGACTTCTTTTCTAACTTTTGGATTTCCGATGCCTGCGGAACATTAACCTTTACCATAAGAGAACTTTCACGCATTGTCGTAATAACCATGAAGAAGAAGATAAGCATGAAGATGATATCTGACATGGAACCCATGTTCATTTCAGGTAGTTCCCCAGATCCTTTTTGTTTGAATTTAGCCATTACTTATTTCCTCCTATGTTTTTAGGTTCTGCTTCTGAAATGGCAATTGGAATTGCTTTATCTATTGCTTCTCTTTGCATTGAAGAACAATCAACGTATGCTTTTCCAAATTTGGTTTTTGCCATTTCGTCTCTTAGTTCACTTACCGCTGCGGTCAATTCGTTTTGTACCATTAAGTACATTTCATACGAAGTTCCACGGTCATTTTGTAAAGAGATAACTCCTTTAGACACCTCTACTGTTCCTAACAAAGGTATTTCCTTTGTCATTTTTTCAGGTAGGTTCGCCAAGTTCTCTGGGTTTGCTAAGAATTCTTTCGCTCTTTCTTTCAAGTTGTTAATTTCTCCTAGCTCTCCATTGAAAAGAAGTTTATCATCTTTGTTTACTAACACAACGAATGTGTTTCTTCTATGGATATCCGGTGGTTTAACGTTCGGATCCGATGGTGGCGGCAAACGTCTTTGGATACCCATATCAGTGTTGATTGAAGACACCAACAAGAAGAAGGTAAGCAACAAAAACGATATGTCGGACATCGACGAAGCGTTAAGACCGGGTAGCTTCTTTTTGTTTCTTGCCATAATAATCTCCTATTTTATTTTTTTGGAAATTTCTGCGAATAAAACAGATATTATTACTCCTGCAAACAAGGTATAAACAGTGTACATGCAAGCTCCTATAAATTTAGAACTTGAATAGTCGGAACCAGTCTTTTCAAATATTTCCTTAGGAATATCTGTTCCTGAAGAAAGTAAATAAGAAACTACGAATACGACTACTAATGCCACTACTGCTATTATTATACCCATTTGTTTCTTAGGGTCTTCTATCAAGCCCCTTATTATTTGTGATAATGCAAATCCTAAAGCAACCACAATACTTGCTACAGCCAAAGCCAGAACGCTCCAATATGCTACGTTCCATGCTAACATTGCTGATGATTGTTCATCAATCGGCTTAGCAGAATCAAACAATACTCCGTAAGCTACTGCACATATAGATGCAATAACGCCTATGACTATTGCGATTATCCAATATACTTTTCTAAAATCTTTTTTCATTTTTCCTCCTTGGTTTTAAAAGTAATTACTTTGTTTACCTAATTTTCATAGGTTCAATATCCGTGATAAATTACTTTTGTCTGTTTTTTACCAAGATGTCCATGAATGAAATTGAAGCGTCTTCCATTGTTGCAACCAAACCTTCTATTTTAGACAATAGGTAGTTGTAGCAAATTTGAAGTGCCAATGCTGTGATCAAACCAAATACTGTTGTCAAAAGGGCAACCTTCATACCTCCGGCAACTACTGTTGGAGAAATGTCACCTGCTTTTTCAATATCGTCGAACGCTTGAACCATACCAATAACTGTTCCCAAGAATCCGAATGATGGAGCGATAGCGATAAACAATGAAATCCAAACCATGTTGCTTTCCAATCTTGCCATTTGTACTCCACCATAAGAAGTCAATGCTTTTTCTACATCTTCCAAACCATTATCCAATCTGTCCAATCCTTGGTAGAAGATAGAAGCTACTGGACCTCTTGTGTCTCTACAAACATTCTTTGCTCCTTCAACGTCACCTTTAACGATGCAATCTTCAACTCTCTTCAATAGTTTATCTGCATTTGTTGTTGCAAGGTTTAGATAAAGAATTCTTTCAATAACTAAAGCCAATCCCAATATCAAACAGATCAAGATTGGAGTCATCCAACCAACTCCACCCTCGATATACTTTGTCTTCAATGCTTGGTGGAATGATTTTTCTTCAGCTGGTGCAGCAACTTCTTCAGCTTCTGCAGCAGGTTGTTCAACTTGTGTTTCTGTTGTTTCTGAAACGCTTGTTGTTTCAGTTTCAGCAGCTTTTTGATCTTGTGCAAAAACTGCATTTGATAAACCTAACGTCAATACTACTGCGATTGACAAATAAGCAAATACTTTTTTCATCGTGTTTTTGTTGTTTTTATTATTACTTAATTAAACTTCTTTTACCCATATTTGGATTTTGCAAATTTACAACCTTATTTTCAAAATACAATTTTTCTGAAGAAAAAATTCACTTAAAGTGTTATTTTTATATGTTTACTCTTCGTCCTCAGTCCTTATTACTTCTGGTTTTATCGTTACAAGAACCTTATCTATTCTTGTAAAATCCATGTCTACCACCTCAAAAATGAACCTTTCCCACTCAACTTTTTCTCCAATTTTAGGAATAGTTCCAATTTTCGAGAACAAAAGTCCACTAATTGTGTTATAGTTATTGTCTTGATAAAAGTCTTCCATATCAAAATGACTCAAAAAGTCATAAAACGAATATTGTCCTCCAACCAAAAAAGTTCCGTCAGCTCTTTCTATAAATTCATCTTCATCATCCTCTGTTTCAAACTCAGAAGAGTTTCCTACTAAAGATTCCAATATGTTATTCATGGTTACCAAACCTTCAACCATACCAAACTCATCTATAACCAAAGCATAATGTATCTTAGTTTTTTTGAAAGTTTCTAATGCTTCATAAACACTCATGCTTTCATGAAGATATTGAGCTTCTCGCATAATATCTTTTATTTTCTTGCCCTCATCTAAACTTCCAAACAAATCTTTCAGATAGACAACTCCTGTTATGTTATCTAAGTTCTTATCGGCAACAGGATATACATAGTGAACGCTTTTTGCTAATTTATGTTTCAAATCAGACAAATCATCATCTATATCAAGCCATTCAAATTCTGTTCTATGGGTCATTAAGGATGAAATGTCTCTATCTCCAAGTGAAAAGACTCTATCGACGATTTCATTCTCCACTTCTTGAATTTCTCCACCCTCGGTGCTATCATCTATTATTGATTTTATTTCTTCTTCAGAGTGAGTGTTACTTTGTTCTTTCAAATTGAATAAAGTAGTTAATGCATGAGTAGAAACCGACAACAACCATACAAGTGGATAAAACAACCTAGTCAAAAGGCTCATCGGTTTTATGATAATCCCCGAGATTTTTTCAGGACTATTTCTACCAATTTTCTTAGGGAACAATTCTCCTAAAACAATAGTAATATATGTTATCGATATAATTATAATAAATCTTGCTATTATCTGAGAATAATACTCATCTAATCCTAGCTTACTTATAAATGCTCCAAAAGGTTCTATTAAGCTTTCTCCGGAATACATACCTGTTATTAAGCCTACAGCTGTTATTGCAATCTGTACAGTAGATAGGAATTGATCTGGATTTTCGGAGACTTTAAGAATTTGTTTCGACGTTTTGTTTCCTCGTTTTGCCTCTGCTTCAAGCTTAGATTTTCTTGCCGAAACAACAGAAATCTCAGACATTGAGAAAAGTCCGTTTATTACTATAAGTGCTAAAATTATCAGTAGTTCCACTGCTTTAATCGTTTTTTGAATTGGTTACAGCGCTTTCTTCGTTTGAGTTTTCTCTTTCTTTGTTTTCTTTTCCTGAAACCAAGAATGCTAAAACCAATACAATAACCCCAAATGTTATTGCAATATCTGAGACATTGAAAATAGCATTAAAGAATCTAAATCGCTCACCTCCAAAGAATGGAATCCAATCAGGCAATACCGTATCTATTAAAGGGAAATAGAACATATCAACTACTTTTCCCAATGCAAAAGAAGCATATCCGCCTTGTTCAGAAAAGGCTTGAGCTACTGAAAAAAATGTACTCTCGGTAAAGACACAGCCATAGAAAAGAGAGTCTATAATATTCCCAACTGCACCTGCAAAAATCAGAGTAAAGCCATATATCAACAATTTACTGTCTTCCTTCTTTATAAGTTTAATGAGGTACCACCCAAGAAAAGAAGAAACAGCTACTCTAAGAAATGTAAGCAAATATTTACCGATTGACCCACCGAAAGACATACCAAAGGCCATTCCTTCGTTCTCTATAAAATGTAATTTACACCATTCACCGATGAGATTTACCTCTTCTCCTATGGTAAAGTTTAATTTAATCCACACTTTCACTACTTGGTCAATCAAAAGTATTGCAAGCGTAAGAATAAGAGGAACTTTTATCCC
>JAGBSA010000105.1 GCA_017632095.1 Bacteroidales bacterium
AACTAAGCTTAAAAGTTTCCGAACGATACATAAATATGATAATAATGCGGAGAATCAACCTATGATGAAAGAATTGGATCGCAGAATCTTTGAGATAAATTAAGAGGGTTTTGCGACAGATTTGCGACATTTGCATTTTACATTTCCGATATTTGTTTTCATTCTCTACCTTTGCACAAACAATAAATTCAAACAGCTTATGAAAAATGTAAAGTTTTTGCCTTGGGTTGGCAATAGTTACGATTTTGGAGTGCTTGGCTTTGATGGCAATGGTGTAATCAGATATGGGTCTGCTCAAATGAGGGGTAGGAGGATTATGGTTTTGGGAGAGAGTCATTATTGTGCAAATCCAGAAACGGAAGCCGTCGTGTCGCTAACCATAGATATTATTTCCGATCTAATCAATCCAAGTAGCGAACACGAGCCTTACAAGAATACTTATACCAAGTTTGCAAAATCGGCAATCGGAACGTTTGAAGAGTTGTCGTATAATGCGAAAAGCGAGTTTTGGAATCATGTTTTGTTTTATAATTATGTGCAAACAGCCATATCGGGTGCGAGAGTTGCTCCGACAAATGAAGAGTTTAAGGATTCTAAAGATGCTTTCTTTGAGGTATTAGCGAAATATAAGCCCGACCTTGTCATTGTTTGGGGTAGCAGATTGTACAATAACTTGCCTCAAACGGGAAATCAGTTGGCGGATTTGGTAATTCAGCAAGGAGAATATGCGGGTAGGGCTGTTGAAATGTGGTCTTATGAGGTTGAAAGTAAATTTGTGGCTCTTATGCCGATTGTTCACCCCTCAGCAGGTTTCGATTTGAAACTGCATAATGCCTTTATACGTCAATTCATCGAGCAAATGGAGAAATGATATTTATTAACAAGAACTACGAAATATGTTTAGTATAAATAAAATAGGAATGAGGCGTTGCCGAGATTGTGGAGAGGTGTTTCCGGATTTGATTGCAGGCGGCGGATACGTCTATCAAGAGACTAAAAGAGTGGATACAACTTGTCTAAAATGCGGTAGCAAGAATACATATTACTCTTTGAAAGAAACAATAAAAGATGTAAAAAATAGGCGTTCTTGATTTCAAGAATTCCTTTTCAAGAGTGGTGAGCCTGTAATTTGGAAACAATGCAGGCTTATTTCTTTTTATTGTCGTACGCAGGGATTTGGTCTATGAAATCGTAAACTCCGTTGCGGTAACTTAGCAAATAGGTGTTTATACCATTTGAAATCATCAGATAAGGTGCTTGTATTACGTGATTGTATGCAGTTATCTGGTCAATGGTCTTTTGAGTCAGTTCCACATCGGGGCGTTTGCATTCAACCAATAGAAAAGGCTGCAAATTCTTGTCGTAAACCAATATGTCGAAACGACGAGACATAGAGTTTACAACTATGCTGCCCTCAACTGCAATTGAAGTTTTGGGATATTCAAACTGCTCAACAAGCATCTTAATACAATATTGTCGAACTCGCTCTTCAGGAGTAAGTTCGACAAATTGTTTTCTGATTATATCAAATACCTTCATTACTATTCTTCGCCTTCTGCTCCTGCATTTTCGCTTCCGCTACCGTCATCAAGGCGTTTTGCTCTCTTTTGCGGAGGTTTTGGCATGCTGTCGCCGAATCTATAGCTGAAGTTAAGCATAATTGAATTTCTGTAAGGTCTTCCAAAGTTGAATGAAGTGTAATCGTCTGCTACAGTTTTGCCTTTTCGTCTTGCTGTACGCATAAGGTCAGATATTCTTAGCGATATTGTAGCACGTTTGTTCAAAGACTTTTTCACTGCTATGTCTGAGTAGAAGAAATAAGCCTGACTTCCTTGTATTGTTGTTCTTGGTGCAAAATATTGTGCTGAAAACTGAATTACCCACGACTGAGGTAAGTTCATGGTAGAGTTAAGCTTTGCATCCCAATTGAAAGAGTTTATTTCCTTGTCGTTGATTATTGTTGCGTCGGTATAGCTTCCGAAGAAGTTTGCGTTAAGGTTAACTTTCCACCATTTAGTTATCTGTTGGTCGATGATTAACTCTATTCCATAGTTAAAACTGTTGGCAATATTCAAACTTGTCATAGCAACCTTGCCTTTATCCACCTCATCGCCGGCTATATCCAATACCCAATCAAAGCCATATCTTCTTGCATTTTCTTCAGTCCAAAGGAAATTAAACCAAGATATGCGATTGCTTGTTTGACGATAGTAAACCGATGTAAACAATGTTGTTTTCGGGAAAATATTTGAATAACCGAGCTCTATTGCATTGGTGTATTCCGGATCTATGTCAGGGTTTCCGAATCTGATATGCTCAGGATTCGACAAGTCAACGTTAGGCATCATCGTCCACATGTTAGGACGGTTGATACGTCTTGAGTAAGAGAACTGAGCAGATTGTGTTTGTGTTATTTGGTATGATAAGTGTAAAGTTGGAAATGGTGAAATATAATCCTTTGTAAAGGCAACATCATCGTCATACATCATTCGCTTAACCGCATTGCTCTTAACGATTTCCCCTCTCAAACCTAATTGTCCGCTCCACTTGCCATAAGTATAACCGAATGTAGCATAAAGAGCATGAATGAACTCTTGAGATTCGAATTCGTAGCTTATGCTGTCATCTCTCAAAGTTTCTCCGTTCCAGAAGTAGTCATAAGCCGAATTTCTCTTGCTGTAGTGGAGGTTGTAACCCGTTTCCATACGCAGATTCTCTGTAAAAGGATGAGAATAATTCACATTGACAACGGCTCTGTTGTTTCTGCTTGCAGTAACGTCCTTTTTGTCGAATTCAAAATTGTTGTCGAAAATATCGTTGAAGTAATCGATTTTCTGAGTGCTTTCTCTGTTGAAACGTCCCAAGTTCCAGTTCGCATCAATCATCAATTCCTGATCGGGTTTGTTGAATTTCTTTTGGTAATTCAAAGAAAAAGTATGAAATTGTCCGTTATCGTTACCCTTAGTTATCTGATCAAGACTTCTCATGCTCATAGAATCGATGATATTCATGTTATGAACCACGTTATTGTCCGAAGGACTTTTGTGTCCTCTACCATTGTAACCCAAAGTCAAAGTTTGCTTCGGACTGATGTACCAATCAAATCCCAATTTCACACCTTCGCTCCAACCTTTTTCAGAACCATCTCTCTTACTCCTCATCCAAGCCTCCAAACTCTCAGGAGTATCTCCGTACAATATCTTCATATTATCCTGACGTCTGCCTCTCTCGTTATATCTTCCGTCAATAGAAGCAGAAAATCCGAATTTCTTTGTCGAATAGCTTACAGAAGCCGAGCCGTTTGTTCTTGGCATGAATTTTTCCAAAGAACTGCCGGCAGAAATGTTCACATTACCATTCAGACCAGCATTTCCCTTTTCTTTTAATTTGATATTGATGATACCACTCATTCCCTCCGGATCATATTTTGAAGACGGATTGGTTATAACCTCGATATTTTCAATCGAAGATGCAGGAATCTGAGCCAAAACGCTTGCAAGGTCGTTACCAAGCAACTCAGAAGGTTTTCCATCTATCAATATCTTAACGTTAGAGTTGCCTCTAAGGCTCACTTCTCCCTCTTCATCAACCGAAACCGAAGGAACATTTTCCAAAACATCAGAGGCAGAGCCGCCAACTGAAACAATGTTCTTATCAACATTGATAACCCTCTTGTCAAGCTTGTATTCCATCATCTGACGTTCGGCAACAATTTCAACACCTTCCAACATTTCGCTTGCAGTTCTTAATTCTACCGTGCCCAAATCAAGATTCGTAGATTTGATTTCAACGTTTTTGAATACGTCTCTGTATCCTATAAAACTGAATTTTACGATATACTTTCCATAACGAAGATTCTTGATTGAGAAATTACCGTTTTGGTCCGTTATCACACCGTTTACCATGCTACTATCTTTGGTTTGAAGAACTGCAACATTGACATATTGCAATTTTTCTTCACTCTGTGCATCAATAACAATACCTTTTACACTGCCTTTTACAGATTGGGCATTCACTTCCTTTACATTTCCAAAAGCAATCAATAAAACGCTCACAAAAAACAGCGTTACGACCCTTTTACAACTCATCATATTCAATACCTATTTTTATTTTAACACTACCTTTTGACAACAAAAAACACAGAAGTTTAATCAAGATTAAAAAAAATCGTATATTTGCCAATTCAAAATGAAGAATTATAGACGATGAAAAGGATTTTAATAATTTTAATTGCGGTATTGACGTTCTCAAATGCCTTTGCACAAATCGATATTCAATGGGGTGAACGATTTTACGACATATTGGACGATTGCAAAGCAGCAGAGATAGTTGCAGAAGATAATTCTGGTTTTTATTTATGGTATTGTCTTGATGAGTATATAGGACAAGGCGAAAACAGATTGCAGTATTACTTTGCCAGAACAGACAAAGCAGGCAACGTAGAAAAGGTTGTAAAGATAGATTTCCCTCATCAATCTTTCCAAATCGAACAAACATGGCGAGCAGGTGAGTGTGTAGGATTTGTTCTTAGTAGAATAATCGAAGACAAACCTGTTGCAAAAAAAGGCAGTTCAAAAAAGAACGTATCCACAGAAAAGAGCGGGACGGCTCATCTTTACACACAATATTTCCATTTGAGAGATATGCGTCTTATGGACAAACCTAAGAAAATTAATGTCTTTAAATACTTTGCAGAAGAAGGCGAAAAACCATACCTGTTCAACTTCTCGGAAAATAAAACCAAGATGGCATTCTGTTTCTTCAACAAAGACGAAAGCGGAGCAAAGATTGCCAACGTCAGAGTTTACGATGAGCGAATGAACGTCTTGTGGGAAAAAGACCATAAGCTGAATATCAACAACGATGCTTACGAAATGGAAGACATAAGCGTAAGCAACAACGGTACAGAGGTGCTTTTGGCTGTTCGTTCTTACTCTAAGGCAAAGAAAGTGAAACATACAGACGACAAAGCCCACCTTGTATGGCTCACAAACTACGAAGAAAGAACCTATGAAGAGCAATTGGAAAAAGCATGGCCAACTTCAATAAAGACAGCCTTCAATATGGAAGGCGATTACTTCATGGCAGGATACTACGGCACAGCAAACGACAAGCCAACACAAGCAATGGGAACCTATAGCTTTATGTACGATGCACGAAGAGGCTATTTGAAACAATCATCTACCGCAGAGTTCAAAGAATATGAGAATGACGCAATGGTAAAAGAAGGATTGCCAAAGCCAAGCGACATGACAGCACACATAAAAGCCCTTGTGCCAATGGTAGGTGGCAATTTGATAATGATAGGCGAACAAAAGTTCATCTCACACATCATTCCGCCAAAGAGAAGAGGGGATAAGCCAACCGGAGAAGAAGCAGTATATTACCGAGACTTGATAATAACAAACATAGACAAGCACGGAATGATCAGTGGCAACGCTTACATACCTAAACGTCAAAAAGACGTGGCAGGATTCGAAGCTTACAACTCATTTGGCATGACAAGAGACCGCTATGGCATCTATATAATGTTCAATGATCACATAAAAAACTACGAAGACAACGCTTTCTTAGCTCAAAAGTGCTATAACGCAGACAAACTCCGCACACAAGTAAACTTCGTTCAAATATTCTCAGACGGAAGCTACCGTTGGAGTAAGGCATACGATACAAAGAAAAACAAAATGCCTTTCTTCAGAACCGTATATTTGACAACATTGAAACAAATCAAATTCTTAGGACGCTACCAAGACCATAACGTTATTGGAACCTTCGAGATACGATAGCGTTTATCTCCTTTACGTCTTTGCAAGCGGCGATTTGCGAAAATAAATCAGGAAATAAATAACTCGAAAGCTCTTTCATTTTATCTGAAAGGGCTTTTTCTGTTTTCTCTTTCTTATATTGCGGTAAGGCATTCAAGTCTTCAACCTCCAAAAAGTCCTTCAAATAAAACTCCTCCAACTTCAAGAAGAACAACTCCAAGACATTCTCGGCGAAATTCAAGCCTCTGATTTTTGCAAACAAAAGCGGATCTTTCAAAACGCCACGTCCAACCATATAATCCTTGATTTGAGGAAAACGATTCTTGATTTCAAAAAAATCTTTCGGCGTTTTAATATCCCCATTGTAAACAAGACGATGACGCAAAGAAGATGCAAGCAAGTCAAACGCCTCATAATCACAACAACCCTCATACATCTGCACCGCCAAACGAGGGTGAACAATAACAGAATGCAGAGGCAAATCATTCAAAAGCCCAATCAAATTACCCAACTCTTGTTTCGAATCGTAGCCAATACGAATCTTCACACTCAAACCACCTTTCATTGTTTTGCAAACAGACGTCAGCAACTTCTCCAAAGCATTCAAATCCTTCAACAAAGCACTTCCGCGATTGTGTTTAAGAGCCAACTTTGCAGGACAAGCCAAATTCAAATTCACATGAGCATACCCCATATCAAAAAGCAAGTTCGCATACTTTGCAAGCCCCTTTGCATCACTCCCAATCAACTGAGGAACAACACGCAACGAATCTTTGTTAGCCTCAATCGCCACATCGCGAAACTTTCTGCTCGAAGCGTTAAGCTCACCTGCCGTAAGAGAGATAAAAGGACTGACAGCATAATCTGCACACAAAGGAAAACAATAATGAAATGCCTTTCTAAAATACAAAGACGTCAAACCCTGCATAGGAGCCAAGATAAGATTATCCTCAAACGAAGTAAGAGCAGGCTCAAACACAATAGTATTGTCCTTAACCGAAGAAAACGGATCTATGAAAATTGATCTTAATCCCTGCATACCTATTCTCCCGAAGCTGAAATAGCCCTATTGATAAATTCCTTAAACTTTCGAGTGCTCGAAAAGTCCTTTGCAAGCCTTTCAACCAAGTTCGGCTTCAACAAATAGTCCTCATCTATATTTTTAACCATAAGAAAATCCCTCAACTTCAAAGCCTCGATACCGCAATCCTTAGGAAAATCCTTTGGCATCTTCTTCATCATGCTCTCCAAATCAAGTTCAAAGCCCTTACACTCGGCAACAGCATCTTCAAACTCACCATTCAAAGCAAACACATCTTCCCTTATACTTCTTATAATATCGTTCGGCATACACACAACACCCGTTGCCAAAAGATGAGACGAAAGATAACGCCCGCCAAACGGCTCAACGTGAAAATAATATCCCCCTAGACCGGATTTCTTTCCCTTCGGACAAACGTAAGCCCCTATATGAGTTTTGTAAGGCGTCTTATCCTTGGAAAATCTCACATCTCTGTAAATCCGATAAGTGCAATCGCTCACACTCAAACCATAAATCGTTTCATCGAAATCTGAAATCGCTTCAACCAAATCAAGAACGAATTTATCGAAATAAGCTTTTACATCCTTATAATCTTGCTTATGCTCATCAAACCATACCTTATTATTGTTTTGATTCACTTTCGACAAGAAATCAATCACCCTTTTCATCTGTCTAATCAATATTTGTAAACACCATACCACATCTTTCGCAAATCCTCTCTTGTTTTCTGCTCTCTCGGATTGTCGCTTGGCGAATACAACTCAAGAGTTTGCAAACTATCAGGCATAAATTGCTGTTGCACGAAGTGATTTTGATAATCGTGAGAGTACATATAATCGTTTCCATAGCCTATTTGCTTCATCAGATTCGTAGGAGCATTTCTCAAATGCAAAGGTACAGGCAAATCTCCCGTTTTTTCAACCAACTCCAACGCCTTACCGATAGCAAGATAAGTCGAATTGCTTTTCGGACTCGTTGCAAGATAAACCGCAGTCTGCGAAAGAATGATACGCCCCTCAGGCATACCGATTTTATTCACCGCATCAAAACACGCATTAGCCAACAACAAAGCATTAGGATTCGCATTCCCAATATCCTCCGAAGCCAAAATAATCATACGCCTTGCAATAAACAACGGATCTTCCCCTCCGGCAATCATTCTTGCAAGCCAATACACCGCCGCATTAGGGTCTGAACCTCTCACACTCTTGATAAAAGCCGAAATAATATCGTAATGCTGTTCTCCTTTCTTATCATAAGTAGCCAAATTCTGCTGAACAATAGAACAAACCGTAGCATTATCGATAACACAATCACCTTTGAATTGAGCAACAACAAGTTCTAAAGCATTCATCAGCTTTCTCGCATCGCCGCCACTAATCCTCAGCAAAGCCTCGCTTTCTTTAATCGTAACCGTCCTTTGTTCCGTTTGAGCATAATAAGCAACAGCTCTGTCTATAATAGAAATCAAATCCTCTCTTTCCAACGAACGCAAAACGTAAACCTGACATCGAGACAACAAAGGCGAGATAACCTCAAACGAAGGATTCTCCGTAGTAGCACCAATCAGCCTTACAATACCCTGCTCCACCGCTCCAAGCAACGAATCCTGCTGATTCTTAGAAAAACGGTGGATTTCATCAACAAACAAAACAGCATTAGCCGTTTTACTCGCACGTTCAATCACCTCGCGAACATCTTTCACACCACTATTTATAGCACTAAGATTATAGAAAGGCACAGAAAGCGTATCGGCAATAATGTTTGCGAGAGTTGTCTTGCCGACTCCGGGCGGTCCCCAAAGAGTCATAGACGGAATATCGCCCTTCTCAATAGCCTTACGCAAGATTGCATCTTCTCCCACCAAGTGTTTTTGTCCCACATACTCATCTAAAGACTGCGGACGCAGGATTTCAGCCAAAGGTTTGTTCATTTCGTGAAAATATTTACTTGCTTAACAAAAATACAGTATTCTTTTTATGTAGCGAAAACTTACTTTGTTTCCACTCGGCAATGCTTTTCGAAACAATCTTCTGACTTTCACCCCCTATATCGCAAGCCACACACAACATAGTGCCATTCGAACACACCTCAATCAAACTCTCCAACAAATGATCGTTGCGATAAGGAGTTTCTATGAAGATTTGCGTTTGATTGAAACGATACACAAGGGTTTCCAACTCACGAATACGTTTATTGCGAGCAGACTTTTCCGCAGGCAGATAGCCGACAAAGGCAAACGATTGCCCATTGAAGCCGCTTGCCATCAAAGCCATCATCAGCGAACTCGGTCCCGAAAGCGGAATAACCTCAAATCCCTCTCTCTGACACAAAGCCACAAAAGTACAACCCGGGTCCGCAACGCAAGGCAAGCCTGCCTCCGACATAACGCCCACCGATTTCCCCTCACGCAAAAAAGCAATGCAAGGCGACAAATCCTCATTCAAAGTATGTTCATTCAAGACAAAAAACTCCACATCTGCAAAATCACGCTTGTAACCTGCCTTTCGCAAAAAACGTCTTGCCGTTCTCAACTCCTCAACAACGAAAACATCACACCGCAACAAACAATCCAAATTCTCACTCGGCAGACAGACACTCGGACACTTATCCGCAATAGGCGTAGGCAACAAATAAACTTTTCCAAACTCCATAAATAAAACACTAAAACATTGCAAAGATAATGTTTTTCTTCAATACTATATATATATAGTAAAGAGCAAAGGAAATAAAAGCCCAAAAACAAAACAGCCACTCAGGTTTTTGAACACCCAAATGGCTGTATAAAGGGAATCAAAAGCGATTCCCATACAATCAATTATTTGTTATTCCACAACAATCTTTTGAGTTTTGCTAGCAGAAGCACCATACACCTTAACAACATAAGCTCCGGAAGCAACATTGTCAAGAACAAAAGTAGTATTGTGAGTTTCAAATACCTTTTGACCTAAGATATTGTAAACCTCAGTACGAACAGCCTTGTCAGCAGTAATATTCACTTGACGGTTGTTATTAGTTATAGTAACATCAAGCTCTTCTACATCTGCAATGCCAACGTTTTTCTTAACCAACACTTTGAATCTGTCAGCGTTCTCTCCTGTTAAGATTTCTGTTGAGTAAACTCCGCCTTCAACCATGTCGATTACTTCTTCGCCATCTATTATGCTTACAGCGTAACCTTCAGGCAAATTAGTCAAAACAAAGTTCATAACAGTATCCTCTTGGCTGCGAACGTTCATTGTAGCATAGTAAGGCAATTCTGCAACTTCTTCTTTTATCAATGCAGTACCCTCAGTTACAAAGTATGGCTCAGCAACACCTGTTGTAGCGAACATTTTGTTAGCATCAAAGATATCATATCCTTGCTCTGCCTCTTCATTGTGTGCAAAGTAAACTCTAACTTTTTCATTACCGTTTTGCAAAGTCAATTCGATAAGTTCGTTTGCAGAAGACTTAGCTCCTGTTGCTGGTTGATAATAATAAGATAATTGTTCTTTAGTAAAGGTTACAGATTTAGTTTCTTGTCCTTGACCTGCAAAGTTTACAAAGAAACCTTCAGTCATTAGAATATCTGTAGCATTTATATCAAAGCTTCCATTTCTGAATACATATACGCACTTACCTTGAAGATTAGTTAGAAGATTATTTGCTCCTTTGAATGCATATACATTTAATTTTGCAGGATAAGGATTTGCCAAAGCCATCCACTTGCCTGCTTCATTTACGTTTTGTGTATTTGCATTATCTTGTATATATTTTACAGTTTCTTCTACTGTAACGTCGCCGTTGTTCAAAACATAATCACAATTTCCGTATGTTCTGCCTTCTCTATCGAAATCGTAACCTACAATTTCGTAACGTTGTTCTTCGTCATTCCATTTGCACATATCGCCGTATGTAGTGAAAGACATAGTACCATCGTAGAAAGGCCAAGCAAACACACCCTCTCCTTTTCCGATTGGAGTGTTTACGGTTGCCCAATCAGTGCTCCACTTTCCGGTTCCGTAATCGAACTCTACCATTGCCACGTCAGAGTTTGGATAAGGCACAACTGCTTTTAATTGATAGCCGGCAAAAGGTGCTCCTACGAAACTCCACGTGTTTATGTCTTTTGTAACTGATTCTATTTCCACGATACCCGGTACATTTGTTGGAGTAGTGTTTATCAATTGTCCACCATTTTGAGAGATTCGAAGTGCACCGTTGTTTTCAGTAATTTTATACGTTTCTGTGATTTTCAAATCATGGTAAACGGTAACTATATGTCCTTGATTGATTTTAATGTTTGCAACTTCTCCTTGCGGTACTGCACCATCTGACCAAGTGTTAGGGTCGTTAAAGTCACCTGTTTTAGCGGTTTCGTATGCCGCTCCGTGAGTTGTGAAAGTTATAGAAGTAGGTCTAGGAACATTTTCTCCTTCTACCAAACAATAAACTATCGCTTCAATAGTGTAAGTCGTTGCAGGATCCAATCCTGACAAAGCAAGAGTTTCTCCGTTGGTGAATTCTTTTTCTTCGTCGCCAAGTTTAACAACTGCTGCATTTCCTTGCCAAGTTATATTCGCACTTGTCGATGTTACATCGCTTGCTTGCAAATTACTTACAGTATTACAATTTTCATTAACATAGAAAGAATAAGTTACCTCTGCTGAATATGATTCTTCAGAACATTTAGATTTAACAGTGAATACATAAGGATTAGCACTTGCAGGCAAAGGTTGATTGCTTGTAATAAAATTTGTACCTTGTACATTTCTTACCATTGCTGTTTCAAGATCTCCTCCCGATACTGTCAAAACAAAGTATGATCCTTCGTAGTCTTGACTTTCCATAGTCCACCTTGCAGTGAAGTAATTATCTTCATCCTTTGTAACTGTAAATTCTATTGGAGCTTCACAAATAGTTACTTCTGTTGTCGGTTTTTCTCCGATTACCAAAACCAATTCACCGTTGATTACTGCGAAATAAAATCCAGTAAGACCTTCATTAATTCGAGCAGTTTCAAGATTATTTACTGAATTAGTGTCTCCATAATAATTACCCGTATTATTATTGTTACTACTATTTGTAGTATTGCTAGTAATAGTCTCTCGGTACCAGGTACTTTCCTCTGTTACAATCAATTCTCCATCTGCATAAGTATAATTAACACTTGCATTACCTTCACTTACACCAGCTATAACACTTGCTATACCACTTGTAACCCAACCAGAAGTTATAGTTCCATCTGCCACACAAAAACTTATTTGTGTATTACTTGAAGCATATCCACAAATTCCACCAGCAAAAGAACCTAATCCAAGTGAAAGCACAGGTGTTCCATCTGGAGTAACTGCTTTAACAGAACCTGTGAAAGAACAAGCAAGAACGCTTGCCGAATTTTTCGTTTGTCCGATCAAACCTCCGACATATCCAACTCCC
>JAGBSA010000106.1 GCA_017632095.1 Bacteroidales bacterium
GAATACCTTGTATTTTATCAAGATATTGTTGTTGCAAAGCATATTCGTTTTCAATGTATAGGGCAACCTCATCTACACCTTGCTCACGCAACCATTCATCACCATTTTTGTATTCACCATCATAACATTCGTAAATGTTTCCCAAAACAAATGCTCTTTGTACCATTTGTTTGGCTTCATCCATTGTCATTGATTGGTTGACTGCAACTCTATCAGAATATAAAAACTTACCTATGCTTGATTGTTCTCGGATTTCACCTGTAGCATAATAGTGTTTTATATCGTTAAGAATCCTTGTTGGATTTATGCGACCTTCATATTGCAAAGAGCCTATCACTTTTCCGTTTTCATCGGTCAAGTCAACACCAAAGAACTCTCTATTTGCATATTCGGAAATAAATTTCTTTATTGTTGAATATTGTTCTTTTGTTGGCTCTACAACAATAGAAACATCAATGCCCGGTGATTCTGCCATAATACGAATATTGCCGTCTTTCACAAAGCGATTAAGAGCATCTGTACCTTCTGTCGCTTCATAAATAATGCCAATAGCCCTATGGTCTTGACCTCTTGACCCGTAGTGTTAGCCTTTTTCACCACTAAAATTGAGCATTTTTCCGTTAGGTGTGATATAACCTGCATCATAGAAATATGGTGTATATCCAAATTCCTTTACGGCTTGTTTACGAAAATAATCAGCTTCACTTAAACCTGATTTTTCAATAGCAAGTTTTTCTTCTTCAAGTGCCTTGTTCAAATAATCGTCTTGTGCTTTTTTACGAAGTTTATCAAGTTCCTCTTCCAATACATCTTTTCTGCTTTTAAGTTTGCCATACTCGGAATTTTCAAGCCACTGAGTATACAATTTAACAGCATTATCTATATCCCCTGCAAATGCTTCTGACAACTTGCGCTGCTCTGCTTTAAATTCATCAGACATTTCGATTTCATGGATAGAAAGCCTAAGCTGATTAACCTCGTTTTGTGTTTCGTTAATGCGAGAATAGATGTCTGTATTACGGTCAGAACGTTTTAATATTTCTTCATCTCTTTGATTCGTTTGCTTATTTTGCTGTAAGCCTCTTCCTCGGTCTTTGAGGTCTCCACTATTGTCTTGAACTCTACTACCGCTTTTTCTAAGTTCGGTTTTGTTAAAATCAACATCAAATTTGCGACTGCTTCTATCATATCTTGCGAGTATTTCTTGTCCATCAAAGATTTGACGAGTTCGCATAAATGCTTGTCGTATTCTTTCTGTGTCATAACCATTACCTCTTTCTTCTATAATGTCCTTTAATTCATATAGAATATAATTGCTCTCGTTTCCTATGAGTTTATACACATCTGTTACAACAAAATCGTGAGCCCCTTTTTTACCGATGTGTATTCTTTCAGAAACAACTAATTTATTACCCATAACTATTGGGGCAATTTCACCAATTTTCGTTTTTGGTAAATAACCCTCATAAGCTAATGCATTGTAGAAATTTCTCCACTCACTTTTAGTAAGAGCATTATAAAACTCATTGATGAAATCACGTTGTTTATTTGCTCTGCTGATATTATCTTGATTATGACTCGATTTGTCAATATTTGGATGTCCCTTAAATCGTGCTTGTTCTTTAACATCACCCTCATCGGTGGTGTTTTTTTCTGCCTTGGCATCTTTATTACTTGCATTAAGCACATTTTCTCTTGCATCAAAGAGAGCTGCAGTCCAATAACCTTTAAGTTCATTAAGGTCTTCTACGGCAAAACCACGAAGGAGTTCAGCCGCTTCGGATTGTCCCTGTAAACCTTTGATAGCCTCTTCAAGTTTAGCAATTATGTTTTTAAGGAACTCCTTAATCTTTTGAACAAGGCTCTCATCAACCTTTGCAAATTCAACAATAGTCTGCTGAATATTAGGGTCTGCAAGAAAATCCTCACAAGCATCACAGACAACCTCTTCAAACGCTTCATCATAAGTAAACGCTTTGCGAGTGCCTGTCTTATCAGCCATTGCAATTTTTCGAGACTCTTTAATTTTATTTTTTACGAGGTCATCAACTGAAACACCATTTTTACCGTACTTTTCAACAAGTAAATCAGCGAAAGTTTTAAAGCTCTTAGGAGACCATGCTTTAATAAAGTGAGTCAATTCGTGAGCCTGAGTGAAGATTATAAGAGATTTACCATTCAATGTACCTGCATCAATATCAAGCCTCATTGTGTTGGATTTGTTTTTGCCGTTTTCCCTAACATTCACCGAATAAGAGCCGTTTTCACCTGTACTCTGACCGAGCGCATTCTTCGGTGAACGGAATATTTCAAGATTAAAACCGAAAGCCTGAGCAATTACCTGTGCATAATCAACCTGTGCTTTTTGGCTCTTATTAAGAGTTTCGTAGCTTACACCTTCTACAAAAGCAATTGAAAATTCACCATCTTTTGCATTAGCTAAAGTGTTGTCTTTACCTTTCACAAGAAGCTCTTGTTCATCAACAACTCTCTGCCTATACTCTCTGCCTATCTCGAATATACTCTCTCTAATCGCTTCGGGCATCTTCATTACGAAATCATCTTTTTCAAAATCATTTCGCATATTGTATTGTCCGTATGTAAAACCACTTTTTATAGCAGCACCAAAATCTACTGAACTACCATCAAACTTTTCCCATAAAGAGAACAGTTTGCTTGCAGATGAATCATCTATCCCAACATCATTTTTAAGACCATTAATAGCCTCAAAAATTATGGCATAGTCATCATTAAGTTTCAGTTCA
Organism: Bacteroidales bacterium; assembly: GCA_017632095.1. Lineage (GTDB taxonomy): Bacteria > Bacteroidota > Bacteroidia > Bacteroidales > P3 > Onthomorpha. The sequence continues at coordinate 2,766 of JAGBSA010000106.1, forward strand.
CTTGCAGAAACAATCTCTGTTTTATCCCCAACCTTAACAGTAAGCGATATATCATCACCGTCAAGAGAGGAAATAACCATAGATTCAACTTCTTCCCCGGAGGCTTCTATTGTAGTTCTACCATCTGAGGATATGTCATAATCGGTTTCAGCCAATACCCTTGCTTTTATCATCTTGCCGATGTTGAATTTTGCAGAATCACGAGTAGATATGTATGTTTCCTTTGCCTGAGCCAAAGAACTGCCCTCATCGGTAGTAAAGTTTTCAGAACGCAAAACTCTATCCACAACTGCTCTGCTGTTTACGGAGTTATATATATTCGATTCAGCACGAGTAAGCTTTTCATTGTGTAAGTCTTTCTTTACAATTACATCTGCAATTGCATCTGCATTTTCAATCCCGGCAGATTCAAGTTCAGCCTTAACAACCTCTCTAAAGGAATTAGTCTCGGTTTCTGATGCCTGTGCCTTAGAAATCTGCTGTAACTGTGCC
>JAGBSA010000011.1 GCA_017632095.1 Bacteroidales bacterium
ACCGATGCCGATGTCGATGGAGCGCATATCGCTACTCTTATTTTGACTTTCTTCTTTAGATACATGAGAGAACTTATCGAAGGGGGATATGTCTATATTGCAACGCCACCTTTGTACAAAGTATCGCAAGGTAATAGCAAGAATGGTACTTATTGCTGGACTGAAGAGGAGAGAGCAGCTGCTACGGCTGAGATTACGGCAAAGAATGGCAAGGTTGAAGTTCAGAGATACAAAGGTCTTGGAGAGATGAGCGACGAACAATTGTGGGAAACGACAATGGACCCAGCCAGACGTATATTACGCCAAGTTACAATCGAGAATGCGTCAGAGGCAGACAGAGTATTCTCGATGCTTATGGGCGATGACGTTCCACCAAGAAGGGAATTCATTGAAAGCAATGCAACTTATGCAAATATAGATGCGTAATTGAAATAGTAGAAACAAAGAATGCTCCTTGAAAAATCTTGGAGCATTCTTTTTTTTCTTTGTTTTCGCTGATTTTTTTCTTCGTTTTTTCAAAATAATTCTTTGTTTTATTAGATTCTTTCTTTGTTTTATTGCAACAACTCTTTGTTTTAGAAACTTAAACTCAAAGATAAGCCGATTTTATTGTCGTAAACAAATGGTGCAAAGCCTCCATTGAAGGATAGGTTTTTGTTGTTGCGGGTGTTTAAGCATTGTTTTATTTTGTCAAATGCCCAAAATGAAACTCTTGATGCAAGTATTCCTACGCCGGCTCCACATACTACGTCTGAAAACCAATGACGGTTGTTGTACATACGAAGAAAGCCTACTGTTGTTGCGCAAGCGTATGCAGCAATTCCATAAATTGGCGAGGTATCTTTGTATGCCATATAAACCAAATCTGCTCCGACGAAAGAAAGTGCTGTATGTCCCGATGGGAAAGAGTTATTTGCCGAGCCGTCCGGGCGTTCTATTCCCGTAAGTTGTTTGGTTGTTAAAACCGTTGCACCGACTAATGTGTATGCAGCGGCACCTATGCAAAGTCTATCAACGAATTTGTAATCTGTCTCTACGCCCAATGTTCCTAATCCCGCAAATGCAAGGGTTGGAAAGTATTGAATGTAGTCATCAATCTTGCATTTGTTTTGATTAAACGAAGAAAAGCCCTCTCTTATGCTAAGGTCAAAATCATCTAAGGCGGGAACGAATTGAGCAAGTACACCGTATGAAATCAGTGTTGTTGGAATTATGTATTCGGCTTGAGCTTTTGCTTTTTTGCATGGGGTAATCACCAAGATAAATACTAATATCAATAAGGTGTACTTGCTTTTCATATTATCAATGTTTTGAAATTTATAGACTTAATGGCTTAATGTTTTTGTGCATATAAGAAGTAAGTTCGTCGATTGAGATTCTGATTTGTTCCATTGAGTCTCTCTCTCTGACGGTTACTGTATTGTCTTCAAGCGTTTGAGTATCTACAGTAATACAATAAGGAGTACCGATTGCATCTTGGCGTCTGTATCTTTTGCCTATTGCATCCTTTTCGTCGTATTGAACTCTGAAATCTTGCTTTAGCATATCCATTATTTCGCGAGCTTTTTCCGGCATACCGTCTTTTTTTACCAATGGAAGCACAGCTGCTTTGAATGGAGCCAATATGCGAGGTAGTTTCATGACAACGCGTTGTGAGCCGTCCGCAAGGTTTTCCTCTGTGTAGGCATAAGAGAATACGGCAAGGAATGTACGATCCAATCCGATAGATGTTTCGATTACATAAGGTACATAGCTTTCGTTCAATTCCGAATCGAAGTATTGGAGTTTCTTTCCTGAAAATTCTTGGTGGCGTTTCAAGTCAAAGTCTGTTCTTGAGTGGATTCCTTCCAATTCTTTGAAGCCGAACGGGAAGTTAAACTCGATATCTGTTGCTGCATTGGCGTAGTGTGCAAGCTTTTCGTGATCATGATAACGGTAATTCTCACTTGGTATTCCCAAAGCAAGGTGCCATTTCAATCGAGTCTCTTTCCAATATTCAAACCATTTGAGTTCTTCACCCGGACGCACGAAAAATTGCATTTCCATTTGCTCAAATTCTCTCATTCTGAAGATAAATTGACGTGCAACTATCTCATTACGGAATGCTTTGCCGATTTGTGCAATTCCAAACGGTATTTTCATTCTGCCGGTCTTTTGAACGTTTAAGTAGTTTACGAAAATACCTTGTGCGGTTTCTGGTCTTAGATAGATAGTGTCTGCTTCCTCGCTCACAGAACCAACTTTGGTTGAGAACATAAGGTTGAATTGTCTTACGTCTGTCCAGTTTCTTGAACCAGATATAGGACAAACTATTCCTAATTCTTCAATCAAGGCTTTTATTCCCGCAAGGTCGTTTGCCTCCATAAGAGATGCAAATCTTGTTTGTA
>JAGBSA010000107.1 GCA_017632095.1 Bacteroidales bacterium
AGACGATAACAAACAGCATTTTTCTCATAGAGCTAAACATTAAATTAAGAAACACAAAATTCATTCTATTGAAACTAAAACCAAGAATTTGTAAATATATTGTTCGAACTTTCAAAAAAAAAGTCTAAAAACACTATAATTTTATTTTAATATAAATAAGTCTTTGTTTTAGAAAATTCTTTCTTCGTTTCAAGAAAACCAAACGGCGTTTTGGAAAATTAAAACAAAGTTTTAGAGAAACTGATTCTTGAACTAAAAAAAAAGAACCTTTGTTCTAAAATTAAGAAACAAAGGTTCGGTATTATGTATTAGGGTTTTATCCTTAGAAAATCCTCAATCGGCTTAGTAGATACTTTCTATCAATGCTGCTATCTTATCATCGCTTATATAGTCATCGTAATCCATCATTTTATCTATGCAACCCTTTGGTCCCAATTCAATAATACGATTGGCAGTTGTTTGAATAAATTCGTGGTCATGAGAAGCGAATAGTATGTTTCCTTTATATGTAACAAGGTTATTGTTAAAGGCTTGAATACTTTCCAAATCTAAGTGGTTGGTTGGGGTGTCTAATATCAGACAGTTTGCATTGCACAACATCATCTTTGCAATCATACACCTCATCTTTTCTCCCCCCGAAAGCACTTTTACTTTCTTGCTTCCATCTTCTGCAGAGAATAACATTCTTCCAAGGAATGTACGCAAGTAAACCTCATGTGTATCGCTCGAAAACTGAGCTAACCAATCCATTATATTAAGTTCGTTATCGAAAAATGACGAGTTATCCAATGGAAGGTAAGCCGTGGTGATGGTTTGTCCCCATTTGAAAGTTCCACTATCGGGCTGAGCTTCTCCATTCAAGACTTTGAAAAGTGCTGTCATTGCTTTGGTATCGCGTGACAAAAATACAATTTTATCTCCCTTGTTAACATTAAGATCAAGTCCTGAAAAGAGAACATTACCTTCAACAGAGCAAGACATATTTTCTATTTGCAGAATCTGATCTCCTGCTTCTCTTTCGGGCGTAAAGATAATGCCGGGATAGCGTCTTGAAGATGGTTTAATATCTTCAACATTCAATTTCTCCAACATTTTCTTTCTTGATGTTGTTTGCTTACTCTTAGATACGTTTGCAGAGAATCGGCGTATAAATTCTTCGAGTTCCTTCTTCTTTTCTTCAGCCTTTTTGTTTTGGTTCAACTTTTGCTTCAACGCAAGTTGGCTTGATTCATACCAAAAGCTATAATTGCCTGCATAAAGTTCCAATTTTCCAAAATCAATGTCCACAGTATGAGTACAAACTGAGTCTAAAAAGTGTCTATCGTGAGACACTACCAAAACAGTTCCTTCAAATGTTCCAAGATATGTTTCAAGCCATGTTACTGTATCTAAGTCTAAGTCGTTTGTAGGCTCGTCTAACAATAGGTTATCTGGCTTTCCGAACAATGCTCTTGCCAACAAAACCCTCACTTTCTGCTTTCCGTCCAACTCACTCATCAATGAGTAATGCACATTTTCCTTTATACCAAGTCCACTCAACAATGCAGCCGCATCGCTTTCAGCATTCCAACCGTCCATTTGAGCGAACTTATCTTCCAATTCAGCAGCCAATATACCATCTTCTTCTGTGAAGTCTTCCTTTGCATACAAAGCGTTCTTCTGTTGCATAATATCCCAAAGGATTGTGTGTCCCATCAACACTGTATCTAAGACTGTATATTGTTCAAAGGCGAAGTGATCTTGCGAAAGCACGCTCATTCTTTCTCCTTGTCCCTGACTGATGACTCCTTTGTTTGCTTGCAATTCTCCACTCAGTAATTTCAAAAAGCTAGACTTGCCAGCACCATTTGCACCTATGATTCCATAACAATTACCCGGGTTAAACTGCATATTTACTTCTTGAAACAAAATACGTTTCCCAAATTGCAGTTCCAAATTATTTACATTTATCATATCTATTATTTTTAGACAATCTTATTATTCTTGATTTCAAAGAAATAATTTCAAATTTCAGATTATTCTTTCTTGAATTTAATTTTTTGACACTTAAAAAGGGTATGTCAAAACCTTAATTTGACACACCCTTGTACCCCCAGTAGGACTCGAACCTACATTTAAAGTTTAGGAAACTTTCGTTCTATCCCTTGAACTATGAGGGCATCAAGATTTTTCTTTGTTTCCTCTTTTGTCTTTTCAACACTATGAGGTAACGAAGAAAAATCATATTTATTTCAGTGTACGTTTGATTTCGATTTCTTCGTAACCCTCTATGATATCTCCAACTTTTATGTCATTGAAGTTTTCGATGTTCAATCCACAATCTTGACCCATCACAACTTCTTGAACATCGTCTTTGAACCTCTTAAGAGATGCTAACTTACCTGTGTAAACTACAATACCATCTCTAATAATACGTACATTGGTTTGACGTCCCATCTTACCATCTAAGCACATACAGCCTGCAATTGTTCCAACTTTAGAAATCTTAAACGTCTCTCTAACCTCAAGATTTGCAACAATCTTTTCTTGTATTTCAGGCGATAGCATACCTTCAATCGCGTCTTTAAGCTCATTTATGGCTGTATAAATAATCGAATACAAGCGTATATCGATTTGTTCTTGCTCAGCAAGCTTTCTTGCTCCCATTGATGGTCTTACCTGAAAGCCTATTATGATTGCATTACTTGCAGTTGCCAACAACACATCTGACTCTGTAATTTGTCCAACTGACTTATGTATAACATTAACTTGAACTTCTGGAGTAGAAAGTTTCAACAATGAATCGGACAACGCCTCTACTGAACCATCAACATCGGCTTTTACAATCAAGTCTAATTGTTTGAAATCTCCAATCGCAATACGTCTTCCGATTTCATCTAGCGTTATATGCTTTTGTGTACGAAGCCCTTGTTCTCTTTGAAGTTGTGTTCTTCTGTTTGCTAAATCCTTAGCTTCTTTTTCAGAAGACATTACATTGAACATATCTCCTGCTTGCGGTGCTCCATTCAATCCTAACAACAATACAGGAGTAGAAGGGCCTGCTTCTTTCATC
>JAGBSA010000108.1 GCA_017632095.1 Bacteroidales bacterium
GTATATATTTTTTTTCTTCTTGGCTTGTTTTGTGAGTTAAAATCAACAAATTTGTTTGAGGTTTAGGTTTTATTAACTAACTATGTTGATAATTAAGGTGTCTATATTTTGGAGCAAAATTTGGTGGAAAAAATAAAAAATTGTATATTTGCGAGTTAGTTTACAGGAGTTGTATTCTGTTGCTAAACTTTTTAAGTAATTGATTTTGAAATAGTAAATTTATAAGATATGAAAAAACTTACACTTTTAGCAGTGTTGTCATTGCTGTTTGTTACGCATTTTTGCTACTCTCAGCAAGGACCAACCGTTTTGACACATGCCGATTTTGAGACCGGAATACCTGCCGGTTGGACGGTGTCAAGTCAATCAAATGTGGTGTCATACAATAACCTTGCCGCAACAGGAAATAAGTCGGTGAGAATGATTCCGACCTCAAGTGAGGTTACAATCACCTCTCCGGTGTTTCAAATCCCTGCCGGTTGTGCAACAAGATTGGAGTTTAGCCATATTCCGATTTTGAATAACCAGAATGGTGGTCGTGTTGAGGTTAAGAAGCCAAATGGTACTTGGGCTGCTTTGACGCTTCAAAACTCTGCGAATCCAAACTGTTATGACCCAAGTTATGGTTCGGGTGTTTTTGGATTCGATGGTAGTTTCAAGAAGGTGTCTTATTGGAGTGGTAACACAAATGTTGAATTGGCTGATTTGGATAGTACATATTGGAGAAATGAAATTTTCTATCTCTACTCTACGCTTACAGCATCTGCTACCGAGGTTCAGGTTCGTTTTGTTATTCCGGTATCTAATGGTGCTGCTGCCAACTTCTCAGGTTGGTTTCTTGACGATGTGAGGTTGTTTGTTGCCAATGTGGCAGGAGATGAAGTGAGAGTGCCTCAGATAAGAAGCGTTGTTGCTGCTCCAAACATTGCAAACTATCCTACTTGTGGTGATATTGCGGTTGAGATGCAGATAAGAGATGCGGGTGGTGCAATGGCCTCTGCTGCTGATGCGGTGAAGATTGAGGTGCGTCAGGCTGATGACAATGGTGTTGAGCAAACTATTTTTGTGAATATGACTTTGACCGATGCTACCAACAACACCTATGAGGGAAATATTCCATTTAACGGATTTGGTAAGACGACTTTTTGGCGTGTTATTGCAACCGACAACAAGGGTAATCAGGTAACCTATCCGTATGTTTATGGAACGTATCATAAATTTACTATTATCAGACCTTGTGAATTGAGTAAAAAGATTCAAGAATCACCAACAAGTAATCAGGAATTGATGTTGCCGACAAACAAGATGTCGTCTATGTTCCAGATGCGTTACTCTGCCGAAGAGCTTACTGCGGCCGGTTTTTCAGCCGGTGAAATTGGCGGTTTGTATTTTAATATTACTCAAGCGAATGTTGGTTTTGGTATTCCTAACTTCAACGTTTACATTGGTAATGTGAGCCCTGATTGGGTGTTGGATAATATGTACCAATACTCTGCTTCAACTTTGAAACTTGTTTACAACAGTCCGATTTACAGTGTGCCTGATGTGGGTGAGCATTATATTGAATTCTCTGAACCATTCCTTTGGGACGGTGTGAGTGATATCATGATTAAGACTTGTTGGGGTACTGTAACCAATGTGGGTGGAGCTACAAAGATTGAGTGTATTGCTGCAAGTGGTAATTACAGAACGGGACAATTCACTCAGACAGGTTCTTCTTTCGTTGAGCCTTGTTCTGCCATGTTGAACTCTGCCGACCCGTTGATAAATTATAGAGTTAATTTCAGATTTGATTTCTTGAAGAATTGTATCTTGCCGGTTGATGCGGCCTTGTCGCAGTCGCTTGCCACCCCTGCAGATGAGCATTTCTCGGCTAACACTCCTTCAACATTTGCTGTATATGTAAGGAATGATGGTGCCGAACCATTGACTCAGGTGAAGGTAAGTTACACTACCGATGACGGCTCAGCAGGTAATGCTACTTGGAATGGAAACATTGCTCCGGGAGATTCAACAAACTTCACCGTTACAAGTACGCTTTCATTGACTCCGGGTTATAGAAAGATAACAGCTTGGACAGATATATTGCCACCGGATGTGGATTGGAATACGGACAATGATACTATTATATATGAGGTAGTGTCTTGTGATGGAGCTATGAATGGTAATTATGCAGTGGGTAACGTTACAGGTGTTGCTTCCTCAAGAACATTCGAGAACTTCTCTCAAGTGTTTAGAATGTTGGAGGTTTGTGGTGTTTCCGCTCCGGTAACTGTTAAGGTTGCTCAACCTGCAAACGGACTTGCTTATGATATGCCATTGAAGTTCCCTACAACAATTCAAGGTGCGAGTGCAACCAATATGGTAACATTCAAGTCTGCTACTGCAACACCGGTTGGCTTCTATGTAAACGATACTCTTTATGATATGGTATCGGCATTCGACCTTTCGGGTAGTAAGTATTTAAGATTTGAAAACCTTAAATTCGCCCCTGCAAGAAGCCAAATGCTGTCAAATGGTGGCTACATGGCTGAAAGAAACGTGATTCAAATGTCGCAAACAACAAGCAATATCGAGTTTAAGAATTGTGAATTCCTTAATTCTTTGACAGCAGATATTCTTTGTGAGATTGCACCAACATCGATAATCAACATATCTGCGGCAAACAATGTAACGATAGACTCTTGTCGATTCAATGCCGTTGCAAGCAATGTTATCAATATTAAAGGTCTTTCACCTACATCGATGACAAACGGTGTGGTTCTTAAGAATAATACCTTTAATTATTTAGATGCAAGCTTTGCAGGTGTTTCATCGTTTGCAGAAAACTTGATTTATGTTGAGTATAACAATGGATTGGTTGTATCGAAAAACAAATTCAATTCCTCACCAGAGAGAGCAACATTAGGAGGTGAGAAATATGCGTTGATGATTCAATCTTCGAAGAACTTTGATGTCAATAAGAATGAATTTAAGTTAGAGAAGATAACCGCAGTCAGCCTTTCCGGAGTCTTGGCAGGTAGCTCAAAGGTTGTGAATAACAAGATTGGTGTTTCAAACACAAATACCGGTGTTGGAAATATTCACATCTCTGCAATCAAGTTCCTTTCCGGTCAAGGTGTAACAATAGCATACAATAATATATATGCAACCGACCAATCTGCAACAGGAAAACAAGCAACAGGTTTGAATCTTGGTATTCAAGGACAGGCCTCAACCAATGTGATAGTGAAAAACAACTTGGTGGTGTCTAATGGTATTGGTTTTGCTGCTTGGGAAAAGCCATCGAACAACAACGCCTCTTTGTCTTTCCAACTATCAAATAATATGTATTACAAGACTGGAGAGTCCGGAACAAATCCATTGTTTAAGTTCAACACTCAAAACGTTTCTGATGTTGCACAATGGCAAACATTGTCCGGAGAGACTGCTTCACACTATACAATCAATCCATTCTTTGCTGCATGGAACGATTTGAACTCAACCAACACTTCATTATGTAATCAAGGAACTCCGATCACAGGTGTAACAGATGACTTCTTCGGAAGAACACGTCCAACAACCACTCCTTGTATAGGTGCATTGGAATTTGAACCACCAACAAGCAACATCTATGTTATATCTGCAACAATCAACAATGGTACATATAGCGAAGATGAAAACGGTGTTCCAATGTATTCAAGCTGTGACTTCGGACAAGAAACGGTATCAGTTGCATTTAAGAACATAAGTTCTAACACAATTCCTGCAAACACTGCAAGAATGTATTACAAGATAGACAACGCAACACCGGTTAATGGAGGTTATATAACTCACGACATAGCTCCTAATACCGACTACACATTCACATTCTCTCAAGCTGCAAACTTTACTTCCTCAGTAGTTGATGTAACAAAACTATTGACTGTTTATTCATCTCTTGCAGCAGATACAGTTAATACAAACGACACTGTACGCATTAAGATAAAAAGTAACCACCAATTGCCTGCAATGGCTGCTCAAACAGTGAACGTAAACTATGGTGAGACTGCAACATTGAACGTTGCATCTATCAATTCAATCTATTGGTTTACACAAATGAATGATGCAGAGCCGTTCTTGAAATCTCACACCCTTACAACCGCTGTCTTGTATGCCGATACTACATTCTACTTCTCGTCTAAGCAAGAAATCCCTGTGTTGAAGATTACAGAATTGCAGTTTAATCAGAACGCAAGTGTTGCAGAGGGTATCACAACTCCATTGCCTTCATGGCTGACAACTGCAAATGCTTATGAGGTTGCAAACTTAGGAGATGGTGCAATCGATATGACAAACTACAAGTTCATCTACTTCTCAGGAACAACAGACAGTTTGCCTACATCTGCAACAAAGACCTACACCTTCCCAGAAGGATACGTTCTTGCACCAAACTCATCTGTTGTATTGCTTCCGGTAACTGCAGCATCTGTTGAAAACGTTTCAGGAGTTTTGGGAATAGGTACAGGAACCATTCAAACAACAAGAAAAACTGGATTCGTATTGAAGAACCCTGCAGGAACAATTATAGATGCTGTTGCAGTAAATGGAGGTATGTTCAAATATGCACACGGTGTTCCTAACGCAGTATGGCATGGTCAATCAAACAACCTTACTTTGACTAACACAGCAGGTCTTGTCAGAACAACAAGCGGTGCAAACTCTCAAGCAGGTTGGGCAAAAGCCACTGCAACAATTCCGATGAGCTTGGGAACATACAACAGCGATATAACAGTTCACGAAGACAATGGCTGTTTAGGAAACAAAGCTCCATACAATGTAGTGATTCAAAACGTACCAACTTACAATCCGGGAATAGCAGATGTTCAAGTTGTAGGTATGGTTTCAGACACTGCATGTACACTTGGACAAGAACAGATAAAGGTTAAGATAACCAATATGGGATTGCAGCCAATTTCCAACATCCCATTGACATATTACTACAAGAAAAACGGTACAATCGGACAACAATACACCGATACATACAC
>JAGBSA010000109.1 GCA_017632095.1 Bacteroidales bacterium
TCGCACTATAAGACTTGTGCGTGAAAAAGACAAATATGGAGAGAGTTTCTACTTTGTTTGCAACGACAGAAAGTTCTTTGCAAAGGGTGCAAACCTTGTTCCGACTGCAATGCACGGCGAAAAATACGAATCACTTGCCGAACACATACGCCTTGTCAAAGAAGCCAATATGAATATGCTCAGAACATGGGGCGGAGGCTTTTATATGGATGAAAAAAGTTTGAATGCCTGCGATGAGAACGGTATTTTGATTTGGCATGACTATCCTTTCGCATGTGCACTCTACCCTGCCGACAGTGCCTATCTTGAGGGTGTGAGAATAGATGCGGAACTCAATACCTTTAGAATTGCATCTCATCCTTGTGTTGCTTTGTTCTGCGGAAACAATGAGGGGTTTGAAGGCTGGGAAAACTGGGGTTGGAAAAAGGAAGTAAGAGACACTGTCGTCGCTTTGAAGAATTACGAACGCCTGTTCAAAGATATGCTTCCCGAGATAGTAAGCATAACAGCCGAAACGTCAGATTATGTACATACTTCACCTATTCATGGTTGGGGAAAACCGCAATCGATGACCGAAGGCGACTCTCACTATTGGGGAGTTTGGTGGGGTGATTCCGTTTTTGAGACTTACACTCGCAAAGTGCCACGTTTTATGAGCGAATTCGGATTTCAATCTCCTGCAAATTTGGAAACAGTCTCCGGATTCAGTCCCGAACCTTATTCGGAGGACAATCCTATGTTTGCGATTCATCAAAAACATAATCGCGGTTTTGAATTGATACGCAACAGACTTGAAGAGAGATTTGAAACTCCTCAAACGGGAGAAGAGTGGCTTGAAAAAGCAGCTTTGACCGCTTGTGATGCTTTCAAAATCGGCATAGAGGCTCAACGCAGAGCAATGCCGTATTGTATGGGTAGCCTTTTATGGCAACTCAATGAGCCTTACCCTGCAATATCTTGGAGTATAATCGACTCGGATTGGCAACCGAAAATGGTTTATCATACAGTTAAGAAAGCATTTGAGCCGTTGAGCGTATCAATCGATACATACAGTTCGGCAGACAGTGTTTATGTTTATTTTATCAACGATACAGATGAGAGGGTTTTCATAGATTGGAAAGTCGATGTGAGATGCGACGATGGCAGAACGAAGTGGCAATTGACCAATAGCGAAAAGCAGTCCTTTGAGTGGGGTAGTCATAAGATTGCTTCTTTCTCGAAATCGGATATAACAGACTTTGAACCGACAAAAGATTGCATCTGGGTTGAGGCTTTTAAGAGAAATGAGGGTGAAGTTTCAATGCAGAAATCTGAAACGAACTATAATATCTGCAATTACGCATTTTTTGTTTACCCAAAGCATCTTGAAAGAGCCGATTTCTATAATGAGATTCGTAAGATGTGGTTACAATAAACAGCAGATAAGATATGGAGCGGTAGAATATGCATAAAATAAAACCAAACAATAATCGAGATTGATTTTTTATAATTGTATAAAAATATTCTTCCGCAAAATTGCATTGCATATTAAAAAACTTTGCATACTTTTGCATTGTAAAAAAACAAAACAAAAAATAGATTGTATAACATAAAAAACAGATAAGACTATGGCAAAGAAATGGATTTGTACCGTTTGCGGGTACGTACACGAAGGACCAGAAGCTCCAGCACAATGTCCACAATGCAAACAACCAGCTGAGAAATTCAAAGAATTAGTTGAAGGAGCAGGATTGACATTCGCTGCAGAACACGAATTAGGCGTTGCAAAAGGAACGGGAGAAGAGATGATAAAGGATTTGAATGCACACTTTATGGGCGAATGTACCGAAGTGGGAATGTATCTTGCAATGAGCCGTCAGGCAGACAGAGAAGGATACACTGAAATTGCAGAAGCATTCAAACGTTACGCTTGGGAAGAAGCAGAACACGCTGCAAAATTCGCAGAGCTTTTGGGAGAAGTTGTTTGGGATACAAAAACCAATCTTGAAAAACGTATGAACGCTGAGGCTGGTGCTTGCGAAGACAAAGTCAGAGTGGCAACTAACGCTAAGAAAGCTAACTTGGACGCAATTCACGACACTGTTCACGAAATGGCACGCGACGAAGCAAGACACGGAAAAGGCTTTGAAGCTCTTTACAACCGTTACTTCAAGAAGTAATCAAGTAGAATTTCATACATAATACAAACAAAGGTGGTAAGCAATCAAACTCTTACCACCTTTTCTTTTTGTTACAAAAAAAACCTAAACCTTATTTCAATCCTTTCTTATAATCAACCAATTTGTTTGAAGGTGTGATGATCGCCAGTTTGTACCGATTCGTTTTACTTGCCCTTGAATAGTTTTATACCAACCTTCACTCCACGAACCCATATCGAGATAAATCGCATAATCAACCCCCATATCTATCAAACAATTTGTAAACGTATCTATATGTATTCTATCATCAGTCTCTACAACCATAGGTTTATTTGCTTTCAACACTAATGCCCTGCGTGCTGTTGTGCGATTGCGAAACACAGATGTAGCAATAGGCTTCCCTTCATAAATTAACAATTTCTGTTGAAAGTAATCCCAACCGTAATTCACCGCTTTGTTGATTGCTTCCTCGCGTCCGATTGATAGAGGTTTGATTTCAATCCTTTTGTTTGTAATAAGACAATAGCCTGTCTCCTTTTCAGTGCTGTCGTTGCTCAAAATCCCATTACATACATTCGTTCCAACTATATGTTCCGGTGCTCTGGAAGTAAATGCCGCAACAACGCTGAAACCAATATTTTCATCAAGACTATCCGGTCGCTCTCTTACAAAAGCAAAACGACAACCCTGCTCAGGTGAATAGAGAACAAAACGATAGTTCGTTGTATCTATTTTCATAAACACTGAATCCAACAAAACAAATCCTCTATCTTGAGCCTCAACCAAAGACAATGAAAACAAAAATGCCAAAAATATAAATACTCTCATCATAATCTATCTCATTATTTCATTCACAAATCTCAATCCGATGCAAAGATAACTAATCTCAAACAAATGTTGATTCAACATAAGCAAAGAAAGATGAGAATGCACTCTTAGATTCCTGTTACTAAAACTTGGTTTCGTTTTTCTCTATCTTCGTTTTAGAAAATTAAAACGGCGTTATGCTGTCATTTTAACGAAGTTGTAATGCTATTTTAATGAGGAATGGTTAGTCTGCAAGTCAACAAGATAACGGGACTACAAGTTTCAAAGTTCGCAAATCTTGTTGTCTCGTAGTCTTGTTGACTTGTTGTCCTTTGAAATCAACCTTTGCGACTTTGCAAGCTTTGTGAGAGAGCGGGCAATCCTTGTGAAAGAATCCTGAGAATTACTATCAAAAATTTTCCACGACTTGATAATCCGATTATCACGCAGTGATAGTACCATTATCACAAAGAGATAATACCATTATCACGCCGTGATAGTACCATTATCAGTAAGTGATAATATCATTATCAGTTAGTGGTAATACCATTATCAGTTACTGGAACATTTTGTAAAAGAAGTCTGAGAATGGTTTAAGGAAGAATGATTAGTCTGCAAGTCAACGAGACTACGAGACTACAAGTTTTCAAGTCCGCAACTCTTGTTGTCTTGTTGACTCGTTGACTTGTTGTCCTTTGAAATCAGCCTTTGCGATTTTGCAACCTTTGCGAGAGATTTATTTAATTAGCAAAAGAAAAAAGCAAATTTAGACGATTGTATCTCAAAGCAAATCAGAATATTATAAAATGTTATGCGAAAAGAACCAAATAAGAACCAAAATATTTTTGTTTAATCGAAAATTTTCGTATATTTTTGCAAGCGAATTTAGAAACGAACTTAAAAAAGGAGGAAACGGCAAACAAAAAGATTGTAATTTAGACTGAGTAATTTTTTACGACATAAAATAGCGTTTTTGCTTATATTTGGTTTTCTGAAATCGGGAAAATTTCAAGGAACTTACCAAAAAATAAGTGAAAAACGCTCACGTATCACAGCGTGGGCTTTTTCTTATTTGGTTGATTGGGTAATTGCGGAACCTCAAGTTACGATAAGAATAAAGTCCCACGTTTTTTTATGCCCATAA
>JAGBSA010000110.1 GCA_017632095.1 Bacteroidales bacterium
CGAAGTATTCTTGTATAGTTGTTGTAAGTAATCCTAAGAAGCATCGAAGACATGGTGGAGACTTGGCTGCACCGGTGTTTAGAGATTTATCGGATAGAGTTGTAGGTGCAAGAATGGAGGTTGAGAATGCTAAGTTAGATGCTTCGCAAATCAAACATCCTATTTTGAAGTACGGAAATAATGTAGACTTTAATGCCTTTTGTAAAAGTTTAGGGCTGACTAAAGACGTTCCGACAGCATTATGGGTGAGGGGAAAGGATGAAGATAATCGCTGTGTTTTAACAGAACAAAGGCTAAATAAAGATGAGGTTCCAAATGTCGTAGGTTTGACAATTAGAGATGCTATCTACATGTTGGAGAATCTCGGTATGAAAGTGCGTTTTTCAGGGAAAGGAAAGGTAATTAGTCAGAGCATTGCTCCAAAGACGAAAATAGATAAACGAAACAATACAATAGTTTTAGAATTAAAGAGTGCAAACGAAAAGAACTTGTAGGTCATGGAATTGTTGTTGGATTTATTAAAAGATGTTGAGGTTTTGGAGTCGTATGGCTTACAGAACATTCAAATAGATAATATAGAATTTGATTCTCGCAAAGTTGTAGAGAATACACTTTTTGTTGCACAAAGAGGTGTTTTGAGTGACGGACACAATTACATCGATTCTGCTATATCAAAGGGAGCAGTAGCAGTTTTGGTTGAAGAAATGCCTAAAGAGAAGAAAGAAAACATTGCGTATATCAAAGTAGCAGATTCTTCTTATTCGTTAGGTATTTTGGCAAAAAACTATTTCCACGACCCATCGTCAAAATTGAAACTAGTAGGTGTTACTGGTACAAATGGAAAGACAACAACTGCTACACTATCATATGATTTATTTACTTCATTGGGATATTGTTGTGGGTTGATTTCAACAATAGTAAATAAGATAGGGACTAATGAATTCCCAACAGAAAGAACTACCCCAGACGTTCTTAGTTTGAATAAATTACTTCTTGAAATGGTTCGCTCAAAATGCGAATTCGTTTTCATGGAAGTAAGTTCTCATGCGGTGGTTCAACATAGAATAACTGGTCTTACTTTCTTTGGTGGAGCTTTTAGCAATATTACCCATGATCATTTGGATTATCATAAAACGTTTGCGAATTATATAAACGCTAAAAAGGGATTTTTTGATCTCTTAAAAAAAGATGCGTTTGCTCTTACTAATATAGATGATAAGAATGGTGAGAAAATGTTAGAGGGGACAAAGGCATCAACTTACACATATAGCCTGACAAGACCTGCTAATTTCAAAGCGAAGATAATAGAAAATTGCTTTGAGGGTTTATTGTTAGATATAAATGGTCGCGAAGTTAATACTCTTCTTGTTGGAAAGTTTAATGCGTACAATTTGTTGGCCATTTATGGAATAGCTTGTTTGTGTGGTGTTGATGAAACAGAGGTTTTGCTTGGAATAAGTAAACTTAGAGCGGCTGCGGGTAGATTTGAACCTCACTATTTGAAGAATGGTGCTACTGCAATAATAGATTATGCCCACACTCCTGATGCTTTGAATAATGTAATCTCAACAATAAATTCTGTAAAAAAGAGTGGAAAACTAATAACTGTTGTTGGCTGTGGAGGAGATAGAGATAAGACAAAACGTCCTGAGATGGCTACAATAGCAGAAAAGGGTAGTGATATTTTAATTCTTACATCTGATAATCCAAGAACAGAAAAGCCTGAGGCTATCTTGGAAGACATGCAAGCAGGAATTAGTGTATTTGACAATGTTTTCACGATAACAGACAGAAAAGAAGCTATAAAGCTAGCTGCACAACTGACAAAGACTAAAGAAGACATTATTCTGATAGCAGGAAAAGGTCATGAGACTTATCAAGAGATAGATGGTGTTAAATATCATTTTGATGATAAAGAAGAAATTTCAAAATATTAGATAGAAAGGTAAAGATATGTTGTATTATTTGTTTGATTGGTTACACGAGGCCTTGAATATACCTGGAGCAGGTGTGTTTCAATATATCTCATTCCGAGCAGCTGGAGCAATAATCACTTCTTTGTTGATTACTATTGTGTTTGGTAAAAGGTTAATAGAACTTTTAAGAAAAAAACAAGTTGGAGAAACTGTAAGGGATTTAGGTTTGGAAGGACAGAAAGCAAAAGAAGGAACTCCAACTATGGGTGGACTTATAATATTAGCAGCAATTCTTATTCCAACTTTGTTGTTTGCCAAATTGGATAACATATATGTTATAATAATGCTTATCACCACTGTTTGGTTAGGAGCATTGGGTTTTATAGATGACTATATCAAAGTATTTAGAAAAAACAAAGCCGGACTGAGTGGAAAATTAAAAATAGTAGGACAAGTCTTGCTTGGAGTGGTTGTTGGTTGTATGATATACTTCCATCCGGATATTACGATAAAAGAAAAACAAGAGATAGAGAAATATACAGAGGTTCACAATTTACAAAGAGACTCTGATTATAAACAAGCAAAGGCAGAGTTTAATCAAGAATCTGATAGATCAACTAAAACGACTATTCCATTTGTTAAAAACAACGAATTTGATTATAGTTGGCTTATAAAATGGGTAGGCAAGGATTACAAAGATTATGCTTGGATTGTTTTTATTCCTATCGTGATATTGTTTATTACTGCAATATCCAATGGTGCTAATTTGACAGATGGAATAGATGGATTAGCCACAGGAACCTCGGCAATTATAGGAGCATGTCTTGCTGTCTTGGCATGGGTGTCTGGAAATATAATATTCGCAGATTACCTTAATATAATGTATATACCAAACGTTGGAGAATTGACAATTTACATAGCTGCATTTGTTGGAGCTACCATAGGATTTTTATGGTATAACACTTACCCGGCTCAAATCTTTATGGGAGATACAGGCTCTCTTGCAATCGGTGGAATAATAGCAGTGTTTGCAATCCTTATTCGTAAAGAACTTTTGATTCCAATTCTATGTGGAGTATTCATTGTAGAGAATTTGTCTGTAGTTTTACAGGTTTCCTATTTCAAATTCACAAAGAAAAAATATGGTGAAGGTAGAAGAATTTTTCTAATGGCACCTTTGCACCATCATTATCAGAAAAAAGGCTATGCTGAACCTAAGATAGTTCAGCGATTCATGATAATATGTATCATTCTTGCAGTAACAACAATTGTAACACTAAAATTAAGATAAGCAATGAATATAGAAGACTTGGCAGTTCAAGGAAGAAAATCTATATATGGTAATTTAGCAGAACGAAATTACTCTGAGATGCTTCGTTATCGTAATAATACACTTCGTAGTATGTTTTCCGATAGACAATCTATGAATCACAAGAATCAAGTCGTGGCAAACATAAAAGGAGTTAGTTATATAGACGATGCAAGAAGTATAAAGCCGAATTCAACTTGGTTTACCTTTGAGCAAACAAATAATCCGATAATTTGGATTTTGGATCCAAGTGAAGGAATCAAAGATTTGACATGTTTGATAGGGGAGGTGAAGCAAAAGGTTCATACATTGATAATCGTAGGTGAAGATATTGCGAATGTTAAAAAAACATTTGTCGGATTAACAAATTTGATTCAAGCCGCAAATTTAGAGGAAGCCGTTAAGACAGCATATTTCTTTGCTAACGAACCTGACGTTGTTATATACTCTCCAGCTTCTGGCTCAGAAGAGCAAGTAGATATTAATGGTAAACGCTTCTTAAGACTTGTGAACGATTTATAGAAAACATAGAAATAGGGAACGAAATGAAATTTAATGCAGCAAACTTCAAAGTAAAAGGTGATAGGACTATTTGGATTATCTATATAGTCTTGTTATTCATTTCCTTGCTAGAGGTTTACAGCGCTATGGGTAAAATGGTCTATGAGAAGCAAGGCGGAGATATTATTAGAATATTCTTAAAACACTTTGGTATTATCTTGGGTGGACTAGTTGTAACCTACTTTTTTCATTTAATACGTTATCAGTGGTATTCGAAATTTATAAAAGCAGCATACGTTTTATCTACTATACTTTTGGGATTTACATTACTGTGGGGACAATTTTCTACTAAAGCAGCAGACAGATGGATTGAACTTCCAATTATAGGACAATTTCAACCTTCCGAAATAGCCAAGTATGTTCTTATATTATATGTTGCAAAAAGATTAGCTATCCTTAAAGATGGTATAAAGGAGAGAAAAAATTTGTTAGGCTTGATGGGATGGGTAGCATTGACATGTATTTTGATTTTTCCAGAGAATTTTTCCATGTCTGCTCTAATTTTTGTTGGTTGCTTACTTGTTGTTTATATTGCCGGAGCTAGACTTAAGGATATGATGATTGTCATTTTGCCGATAGTCATACTTGCAGCCTTTTTATTCATTTTCCCACAGACCGTATTGGAACGTTCAAGCACTTGGTCAAATCGTGTTGAGAGTTGGTGGTATTTTGATGAAAATGATAACACACAAGCCAATACTGCTGCCATGGCAATATCTACAGGAGGCTTGTTTGGGAAGGGGATAGGTGATACTACACATGGAAGATTTTTAAGTGAATCTCACAATGACTTTATCTTTGCAATAATATTAGAAGAGACTGGAGTGTTTGGAGGAATATTTGTTATAACTCTTTATGTAGTGCTTTTAGCGCGGACAAATAAGATAGCACAAAAGTCAAAAGGCTTATTCGGACGGTATATCGTAATAGGGATAGGCTTTATGATTACTTTACAGGCAATTGTAAATATGTCCGTTGCCACAGGTATCATTCCGGTAACAGGACAAACGCTTCCATTTATAAGTTTCGGCGGTACATCGTTTATGATTACCAGTGCAGCACTTGGAATATTGCTCAACGTAAGTGCAAGTACAAAGTTAGATAATAAAAACGAAGAAACAGATGATATGGAATCAAGTTTTGAGAAATTAGAACTTGAAAACGATAATTTGAATCTTGAAAAGGATAATTCGATATAAAAACACAAGAAAATGAAAGCAATAATCAGTGGAGGAGGTACAGGAGGACATATTTTCCCTGCAATAGCCATAGCCAATGCTTTGAGGGAAGAGTATCCGGATAGTGAAATTCTATTTATTGGAGCCAAGGGTAAGATGGAAATGCAAAAGGTTCCGCAATCGGGTTATCAAATAATAGGGTTACCGATAGCGGGTTTCCAACGCAAAAAACTTTGGAAAAACTTCTTATTACCCTTTAAGGTTTTGTACTCTACGATTAAGGCGAGACGAATCATTAAATCCTTTGCACCAGATGTTGTAATTGGTGTAGGGGGTTATGCCTCTGGCCCGACATTGGCAGCAGCTGTTTCAAGGAATATACCAACCTTGATTCAGGAACAAAATTCCTATCCGGGGGTTACAAACAAGATGCTTGCCGATAAGGTAAATGTCATTTGTGTTGCTTATGACAACATGGATAGATGGTTTGATAGAAATAAGATTGTTTACACCGGTAATCCGATAAGACAAATCATTGCTCGACTTTATGAAGGAATAGAAGAGAAACGAAAAAATGCTACAGAAACATTTGATTTGTCTGATGATAAAAAGACTGTTTTGGTTGTTGGAGGTAGCCTTGGGGCGCTTACAATCAATGAAAGTATTTGTAAGAACTTAGATTATTTTGACAAAAACAACATTCAGCTTATTTGGCAGACCGGAAAGTGGTACTATCCAAAGGCTAAGGAATGTGTGGAAAAACTTCAATCTTCTAATATAAAAGTTCATGAATTTATTTACGAGATGGACCAAGCTTATTCTTTGGCAGATGTGATTATTTCAAGGGCAGGAGCTATAGCAATCTCGGAATTATGTATTGTAGGTAAGCCATCTATTTTGGTGCCATCGCCAAATGTGTCAGAAGATCATCAAACTAAAAATGCAAATGCTTTGGTGGCTAAAAATGCTGCCTTGATGGTTAAAGATATAGAAGCGAGAGAATCTCTTATAACAGTGCTTGATCAAATCATAAATGACGAACAGATGCAAAAAAACCTATCGGAGAATATCAAAAATATGGGAATAAGGTCTGCAGATAAGAGAATAGTTGAAGAAATAAATAAAATAATCAAACGCTAATAGGTATGGAGGCAATGACTTATTATTTTGTGGGTATAGGAGGAATAGGTATGAGTGCCATTGCAAGATACCTTAAACAGATGGGCAATAATGTTGTCGGTTATGACCGAACTGCTACACCGCTTACAAAAGAACTTGAATCCGAAGGAATGAATATCATATATGAAGATGATGTTACTCATATAGAGCAAGCAAATGCGGATTTGGTTATCTACACCCCTGCCATAGGTAAGGATAATAAGATATTGCAATATGCAGTGGAAAATGCATTGCCATTGAAAAAGCGTTCAGAAGCCCTTGGCGTTATAACAAAATCAAAAAAGACAATAGCTGTTGCTGGAACTCATGGCAAGACAACAACAAGTGGTTTGATAGCTCATTTGCTTAGAAGTAGCAAAGTGGGTTGTAGTGCTTTTCTTGGATGAGTTTCAAATAACTATTCGACAAATTGTTTGATTGATGCCAAGTCTGACTATGTCGTTGTTGAGGCCGATGAGTATGACAGGTCTTTTTTACAACTTGAACCTTACATAAGTGTGGTTACATCTTTGGCAGAGGATCATTTAGATATATATGGAAATATAGAAAACTTGGAAAGAAGTTTCTCAGACTTTGTTTTGAAAACACGAAACGAAGGATTAGTGATTTTGAATAAAGATATAATTTCCAAGTTTGAAACATCAGTACAATCTTATTCTTATTCGATTTCTGAAGAGGCGGATTTTTATGCCTCTAACATAAGAGTAAGTAAGGGAAAATACTATTTCGATTTTCACACTCCTGAAAAGGTAATCTATGATATGCAGATGTCTTATCCGGGTTTGCATAATGTAGAAAATGCAGTGGCAGCATTAACTGTTGCTTTTCGTCTTGGAGTTGATGAATTTGAATTGCGAAGTGCTTTGAGTAGTTTTCAAGGTATGAAAAGACGCTTTGAATTGAAAGCAAAGACTGAAAGAACAATTTATTATGATGATTATGCTCATCATCCGCAAGAAATAGAGGCGACAATCACCTCTCTAAGAAATTTGTATCCGGATAAAAGAATTTGTGGAGTATTTCAACCTCACTTGTATTCAAGAACGAGGGATTTTGCAGATTGGTTTGCAGAATCATTAGAACTTTTGGACGATGTTATATTGCTTCCTATCTATCCAGCAAGAGAAGAGCCTATTGCAGGTGTGAGTTCTAAGATGTTACTCCATAAGATAGAGAAAATGGATAAATATTGTGTGAATAAGGATCAGCTAATGCCCTTGTTGGGTGCCTTACAGCCAGAATTGCTTGTAACATTGGGTGCCGGGGATATTGATAAGCTAGTTGAACCTATTGCAAAGATGTTAATGGAAGATGAATAGGAATCTGTTGAAATTTTTATTGATTCTGCTTGCAATAGCTTTCATTGTAGTATTGGCAAATATTACAATGAGGAATCTTCCTGTGTCTGATTGTAAAGTTAAAATAGAATACAGAGGATGTGATGAACTTTTGGAAGAAAGAGATATTGCAAAGATGGTGCAAAAAAAGTTCGGACGTGTCAAAGGAAAAAAACGCAAGGAAGTTCATTGTGAGATGATAGAGGAATATTTGGTGCAGCAAAACCTTATATCCATGGCAAATGTCTATCTTTCTCTTAACGGAGATTTGAATTTCGAGATAACACAAAGCAATCCTATTGTAAGGATAAGTAATTCTAATGGAGAGCAATTCTATTTGGACTCGGATAAATTTGTATGTGAGCTAAAGAATGGTAAGGCTGCCAATGTGATTGTTGCAAGTGGTGAATTGACTGGCAGACCTAAGATTAAACAACAAATCGATACAACTTTTATCGTTTATAATGAGATATTTGAAATAGTAAATCAGATAAATCAAGATGAAATACTGAGAAATCAAATTGACCAAATATATTATTCAAAAAAAGATAAATTTCAATTGATTCCAAAAGTCGGAGATTATGTAATTTTGCTTGGTGATACAGATTCGTTGAAAGAAAAACTCAAAAAACTGCATCATCTTTACAAAGACGGATTTACAAAACATGGATGGGATAACTATAGTTTGGTAAATTTGACTTTTGATAATCAAGTTGTGTGTACAAGAAAATAATCAAAAAAATTAAAGATATGGAAAAAATAGTGGTAGGTATAGATGTTGGAACAACTAAGATAGCTGTTTTCATCGGACAGAGAGATGCTGAGGGTAAAATATCCATAATAGGAATGGGTAAAACCGAATCAGATGGTGTTGAGAGAGGAGTGGTGAAGAATATCACATTAACTGCGAATGCAATAAAGCTAGCTGTTGAACAAGCAGAGGCAATGGCTAATTATCAAGTGCGAGATGTATATGTAGGTATAGCAGGTCATCATATTAAGAGTTTGCATCATCGTGGGAACATAATGATTCCTGAGGACAATCATATCATCACAATACAAGATGTTGATAAATTGAAGAAGGATCAAAATAATTTGATGTTATCACCTGGTGAAGAGATAATTCACGTTGTTGCACAAAGCTATAGCGTTGATGGAGACTTACCTACATCAAATCCTATTGGTAGAGTAGGTAAATGTCTTGAAGGAGACTTCAATCTACTCACAGGAAACGTAACCGATATTCAAAACATATACCATAGTGTTCGTCTTGCAGGATATAATGTTAAAGATTTATTCTTAGAACCAATTGCATCGGCAGAGGCAGTTATTGATGAGACTGAAAAGGATGCAGGAATTTGTTTGGTCGATATTGGAGGTGGTACAACCGATATTGCAATTTTCAAAGGTGGTATCTTGAGACATACTGCGGTTATTCCGTTAGCAGGAAATGTAATCACAGAAGATATAAAGGAAGGTTGCTCAATAATAAAGACACAAGCCGAAGCATTGAAGATAAACTTCGGAAGATGTCTTGAAACCGATAACTCACAAAACGAAATCATTTCTATACCGGGTTTTAGAGGTAGAGAGTCTAGAGAAATCTCTGTTCAAACGCTTTCAAACATAATAAAAGCGAGAGTAACAATGATTTTGGATCAAGTAAGGTATGAAATCCACAGTACAGATTACGATAAGAAACTCATAGCAGGAATAGTGCTTACAGGGGGTGGTGCAAAGATTAAGGATATCGTTCAATTAACTGAGTTTATGACAGGTTTGGACGCAAGAATTGGAACTCCTAACGATCACTTAAGCGGAACCGTTACAGAGGATATGAAACACCCTATGCACGCAACCGGTATTGGTTTGGTGTTGAAAGGATTTCAGTTAATAGATGAGGAGAATAGATTATTAGAAAGAGAAGACGATAAAACAGAACTTGAAAACAAGGAGCCAGAATCAAATTCTGAAGAATTAAAATCTGAATCTGATTTGGTAGATGAAGGAGAAAAGAAGCTAAGTATAGGAGACAGATTGAAAGGCTTTTTCCGTTTTATTGTAAGTGACGAAAACGATTAATAGGTTTTTAACATCAATATGTTGAGAAGTTGATAAAAAAATATTGATGTAGTGTTTCAAAAAGTAGTAATTTTACAAATTGATATAGTATCTTCGGTTTAATATAAATGTTTTGTGATATGGATGAACAAGTACAGCTTAAGAGCATAATAGGAGAAAGTAACGCATTGGAGTTTGAAGAACAAAATGAAACAAGTTCTTACATCAAGGTCTTGGGTGTGGGAGGAGCAGGAACAAATGCTGTAAACCACATGTTTAAGCAAGGTATTAATGGTGTAGATTTATTTATCTGCAACACTGATGCGACGAATCTGTATGCTAGTCCTGTGAAAAATAAAATCAGTTTAGGTAAATTAGGTGCTGGCGGCAAACCTGAGAAAGGACGAGCAGCAGCAGAAGAAAATAGAGATAAAATAAAAGCAGTACTTGATTCAAATACCAGAATGTTGTTTATTACAGCCGGCATGGGTGGAGGAACAGGTACAGGAGCATCACCTGTTGTAGCAGAAATAGCTAAAAGCATAGAATTGCCAGAGGAAGATGAAAAGTTGCTAGTTGTAGGAGTTGTTACGCTGCCATTTAGCTTTGAGGGAAGGAAAAAAAGACAATATGCAGAGGAAGGTATTGCTAAATTAAAGGAATTTGTGGATTGCATAATCATAGTAAACACAGAGAAACTTAGAGACAGGAAAGACCTTACTGTTTCAGAACCTCTTTCGTTGGCAGATGATGTATTGTACACCGCAGTTAAAGGAATATCAGAAATTATTACAACCGTTGGATACATACAAGTCGATTACAGAGACGTACAATCTGTAATGAAAGATTCAGGCGTAGCATTGATGGGTATGGGAGTTGCATCTGGAGAAAACAGAGCACTAGAGGCTGTTAAGGCTGCAACAACGTCTGATTTGTTAAATGATAACGACATATCACAAACAAAGAACATGTTGATGACATTTACTTGCAGTAATGCGAAGCAAATCACCATGGACGAGATAGAAACAATCACCGATTACATTGCAGATCAAACTAATGACGAAGTAGATATCATCTGGGGTATAAGCTATGATGACAAAATGGAAGATAGATTGAGTATCACTCTTATCGCAACAGGATTTGAGAATAAGGGGATCTATAAACCAACAGTGAGAGATACTAAAACAAAAACACCAATACCTGTTGCACCAGAGCCGATAATCCCA
>JAGBSA010000111.1 GCA_017632095.1 Bacteroidales bacterium
CCCATTCTTTTCCAAGTGATTTGGCAGTGGTTTTATCTTGGTAATAAGGTAAGGAATTGAGCTTTTTGAGTAACTTTTTGTCGGTTTTGTTGTTTGCTGCTATCGTTCCGTTGTTATCAAACTCCAAGCCGATTTGTTTACACAAATGATTGAGAACGATATTCACAGGACAAATATCGTATGCCTTTATTTCGTTATTATCTTTGTGGCTTATGTTTGAAAATCCTCCTATATTCAAACAACTATGGTAGTCAGAAAATAGATGCAAATCTCCAATAGGCACAAGAGGAGCTCCTTGTCCTCCAAGCATTACGTCAAGCGTTCTGAAATCTCCAATTGTTGTTGTTTTAACCTCAGAACATATTGCTGCAGGATTGCCAATCTGTGTTGTGTATCCTTGTGATGGTTGGTGAAATATGGTTTGTCCGTGTGAGGCAACAAAGTCTGGTGTGAGCGAGTGGGTGTTGATGAATTCTTTTGCAAGGCGTCCGAAGTAGTGTCCCAATTCTGCATCAAAGCAAGCAAGCTCTGTTGCAGAGGCATTTTCCATTGAGATTATTTTATTCCTAAATTCTTCGTTGTAGGTTATGGTTTCAGCTTGCAGAATCTTATAACCCCATCTTCCGTTTTGCTCTTCAAATTCGCAATATGCCATATCCAAACCATCGAGCGAGGTTCCTGACATCAATCCCAATGCCTTATAAAACATCTTCCAAAATCTCCATTTTTGTTGTTCGTGAACCCTTTATCAAAATAGTTCCTTCGCTTATTTGCTCTTCTTTTAGGTATTCTCTCATCTGAGAAGAGTTTTCAAACCACATAATTTCGTCTTTCGCCATCTCTTTATATTCTTCTCCAACAAGGATTATGCGTTCGAAATCTTTGCTTTTCATTAGTTCAAGGCAGTTTCTGTGTTCCTCCTCAGTGCAATCACCGAGTTCTCTCATTGCTCCCATAAATATCATCTTTCTCTCTGCTTGCATACATGCTAAAGATTCTATTGCCGCTTTGCAGGAAGATGGGTTTGCATTGTAGCAATCGAGTATCAATGTGTTTCGTGCAGTTTTAACTATTTGAGAACGTTGGTTTGAGGGTTTATATTGTTCGATTGAGTGTTTGATATCGTGTTTATCTATGCCAAAGTGTCTGCCTATTGTGTAGGCCGCTAGCATGTTATATGCGTTATATTTTCCTATTAGTTGAGATTGTATTGTTAATCCTTCGATATGAATTGTTGAAACGGCGTTTGAAGAATCTGAAACGGCGTTATAATTTGCTGAATCAAGCAATGAGTAAGTTGTTTTCTTAGAAAAGTTTTCGTCACACAATGCTTCATCATCATTGTTTACAAACAGGTGACCATTAGGTTTGTTGTTGCTTTTCACACTCTCAAACAATGCTCGTTTTGTCTTTATGATGTTTTCTCTAGTTTTGAATCCCTCGATGTGTGCTGTGCCTACATTGGTGAGTATTCCCATATCGGGTTTTGCTATTGTGCAAAGGAAGGCAATTTCGCCAACATGGTTAGCACCCATTTCAACAATTGCTATCTGGGTTTGTGGTTTGATTGAAAGTAGTGTTAGAGGTACGCCAATATGGTTGTTTAAGTTTCCAACGGTGGCTTGTGTTGTAAATTTGGAAGAAAGTACTGCGTGTATGAGTTCTTTTGTTGTGGTTTTACCATTGGTTCCGCTTATGCCTATTATGGTTGTTGTGAGCCTGTCTCTATGATAGGCTGCAAGTTGTTGAAGTGTTTCAAGGCTGTCTTGACAGAGAAACATACGTTCTTGGTAGTTGGTGTTTGTAGTTTCAAGATATATTTGTTCTGAATCTAAAACTACCAAAGAGGCTCCTTGTTCCAAGGCTTTGATGGCAAATTTGTTTCCGTCAAAGTTTTCTCCGCGTAAAGCAAAGAAAATGTCTCCCTTTTCAATCTTACGACTGTCGGTGCTGATGTTCGGATATTGCTTGTACAGTTCGTACAATTCTTCTATTGTTCTAAAGCTTTTGTTATAGTTTTCCATAAAAGTTCTGCAGTTTCATCCCAACTAAATTTATTTGCTTGTAAAATACCTTTTTCGATACACTCTTGGCGTAATTCAGGTTTTGAGTATAAGTCAATCATCGCTTGCGCTATTGCCTCAATGTCTTGTGGTGAGACGTAGATTGCAGCATCGCCTCCAACCTCAGGAAGAGATGTTGTGTTCGAAACTATTGCTGCAGTGTGAGACTTAAAGGCTTCCAAAGGAGGTACGCCAAATCCTTCAAAGAAAGACACAAACAGACAGGCAATGCTTGCAGAGGCTAATCGATTTACTTCTTCTAGTGGTAGGCGTTGAGTAAATATTACCTCATCTTTGTATTTCATTCTCTCGAATGTTTCTGCTATTTCTCCAGCCCACCATTTCTTGTTGCCGATTATTATCAGTTTTACATCGGAATTTGTTTTTGCTTTGAACAAATCAAATGCCTTGAACATATTGGCAAGGTTTTTTCTCTTGTGTAGCGCTCCCACAAAGTAGAAATATTCTTTCCCTTGGCTGTATTTTTGTTTTGTAGCAATGTTTTCTTCTTCTGAGCGTGGCTTGTAGTAGTCGTTGGCAGCAGAATAAACAACGTCTATCTTTTCTTGAGGTATTTTATATATGTCTGCAATGTCTTTTTTGCTGAATTGAGAGACAGTGGCAACTCTTGTGGCTTTCTTTGCAAATCGAGGGAAGAAGTATTTGTAGTATTTCAAGTAAACGCTATTACCAAGAAAGGTTGCATCGTGTTCGTAGTTGATGTCGTGTATTGTGCTTACCGTTTTGGTTTTTCCCCATGACGGAATGTAGCCATC
>JAGBSA010000112.1 GCA_017632095.1 Bacteroidales bacterium
TATTTTACACAGTCAGAATGTCTTCTTTCTATGTTTTGGTCAAAGTTATATTGTTTTTCCATACGGCAAAGTTAAGAAAAAATAATTAAAAACAATTTTGTATTTTTGCATTCTCTTAATAAAAAAAACGGATTTAATAGAAATGAATTGGGTAATCTTGATTTTGGCAGGCTTGTGTGAAACATTTTTCACCTTTTGTCTTGGAAAAGGCAATCTCGCTTCGGGAAATAAAGCAACTTTATGGTATGCAGCATTTGTGATGTTTTATATTCTGAGTATGATTCTTCTAACTAAGGCAACAAAAACAATACCTATCGGAACGGCTTACCCTGTTTGGACAGGTATAGGAGCAGTTGGAGCAGTGTTAATAGGGATTTTTATCTTCAAAGAGCCGGCAACATTTCTTAGACTTTTGTTTACCTTTACGCTTATTGCATCAATTATTGGCTTAAAAATGGTTCATTAAGCTGAATTTTGACCATCAGACCTAAATTTTTGCCTCTAAAATTTGCAGGATTCGTTTTTTTTTTTTAGTTTTGCCGCTTGATTATTAGTAATTTCAAAATAAACAGATTATGAAACGTACATTAGTATTATTAGTCGCACTGTTTATGTGCGGAGTTGCGGTTTCGCAAGAGAAAGAAAAAAAGTTTACACTTAGCATTCAAGAGAATCTATTGCCTGTAGGGGACTTTACGCATGAACCAAATGACTATTATGATATATTAGCCTTCGATAAGTTAGAGTTCTTAAATTGGTTGCCGAGCTTTGAATTAGATTACGATAATAAGTTCTCAGCACGTCTTAGATTTAATGTTTTGCATGCAGACAAGGGACACCCAGCACCATCAGGTGCTTTGCCAAATTATTATTGGGAATACTTTAATCATCATATCGCAACCTCAACCTCAATCACCTTAGGCTATAATCTATTGAACAAATCTAAGGCTCATCGTTTGAAAGTGAGTGCTGTATTGGGTGCGGTTTATCTTTACAAAGATTATTATGCAGCAATGATTTGGGAGAATGGCTCATGGGCTTCAAAACCTACCGAATACATATTCTTACCTAACGAAAAGTCTTGGCATTTTCAAATAGGAGCAGAGTTAGCTTACCAATACTTCTTGCCATGTACTAACTACCGCTTAGGATTAGGTGCAAGCTACGAACTATCTTACTCAAACTACAACCCACAATCAACAATCGGAATGTTAAACTTTAACATCAGTTGGAAGTTATTAAACTTCTAAACAATAAATCAAAGAAACAAAAAAATAACTCTTGGTATTGAATTTCTAATATCAAGAGTTATTTTTTTTAGTTTGTCCTATTGTATGCAGCGTTTAGTCGGTTATTGTGTGTAATATGTTTACTGCGGTGTGTATGTCTTTGATGTGAGAAACGGTGAGCGTTAGTCGTTCGCTACTTTCTTGCAATAAGCACTGTTGCGGATAGCATTGAACATGGTAGATGATCTTTCCGAATGCCTCTCCTTGGAAGAATTCGCTCTCTTTGTCCGTAATGAAATAGGCAATCATCTTTCCTCGCTTTATGAACAGCTTTTCGATTGCGAGTTTTTTTGCAAGGCGTTTCAGTTTCACAACCTCGAATAATTCCTCTGTCTGTTTCGGTATCTTGCCAAAGCGATCGGTTAATTCGCATTTCAGTTTCTCTGTCTCGGAGTCCTCTTCTATGGAATCCAAACGTTTGTATAGTTTCAGCCTTTCGACAATGTCACTGACGTAGGTATCGGGTATAAAGATTTCAAGGTCGGTTTCTATTGTGCAACTATCCACATAGTAGCCGTCTTGTTTGATTTCCTCAACAAATAGTTCCTTAAAGTCGTTGCTTTTCAACTCTCGTATGGCCTCGTTCAAAATCTTATGATATGCATCGAAGCCTATCTCCGATATAAAGCCGCTTTGCTCTGCTCCAAGTATGTTTCCCGCTCCACGAATGTCCAAATCTCTCATTGCGATGGCAAAGCCACTGCCGATTGCCGAGAATTCCTCGATGGCTCTCAATCGTTTGGCGGATTCTTCGCTCAAGAGGCATTCATCAGGTGCGATAAGATAACAATAAGCCTTTTTGTTGCTCCTTCCGACTCGACCTCTGAGCTGATGTAAATCGCTCAATCCGTAGTTCTGAGCTTGATCTATTATGATGGTGTTTGCATTAGGAATATCCAAGCCGTTTTCCACTATTGTGGTTGCAACCAAAACATCAAATTCTCCTTCAATAAAGTCCATCATAATCCCCTCTAACTGTTCTCCTTTCATCTGTCCGTGTCCCACAACCACTCTTGCCATAGGTACAAGCTTGCGAATAAGTTCTGCAACCGCCTCTATGTCTTGCACTTTGTTGTGAACGAAATACACTTGTCCGTTCCGGGAAAGCTCAAACATGATAATATCTCGCAGACGCTCCTGACTGAAAGATATAATCTCGGTATTGACAGGCTGACGATTGGCAGGAGGTGTGTTGATGACTGAAAGGTCTCTTGCACCCATTAAAGAAAATTGCAGAGTTCTCGGAATAGGAGTGGCAGTCAAGGTAAGGGTATCGAGATTCACCTTCATGGATTTCAGTTTCTCTTTAACGCTCACACCGAATTTGTGTTCCTCATCAATAATCAACAATCCCAAATCCTTAAACTTTACGTCCTTGCTGAGGATTCTGTGTGTGCCTATGATAATGTCTGTCTTGCCCGACTCCAAGCCTTGTAGTACGGATTTTATTTCTTTTGTTGAACGAAATCTGTTCAGGTAATCGACGCTGCAGGCAAAGTTGCCGAGACGTTCGGAAAAAGACTTATAGTGTTGGAATGCCAAAACGGTGGTAGGAACCAAGACCGCAACCTGCTTGCCATCGCAAACTGCCTTGAAGGCTGCCCGTATTGCCACTTCCGTTTTTCCAAAGCCTACATCACCACAAATCAAGCGGTCCATAGGAGCAGGAGATTCCATATCACGTTTTACATCTCTTGTAGCCTTATATTGATCCGGTGTGTCCTCATAAAGGAAGGAAGCCTCCAATTCATTTTGCAGATAACTGTCGGCAGAGAAAGCAAAACCTTTGCTTAGCTTGCGTTGGGCATATAAAGCAATCAATTCCTTGGCTATATCCTTTACTTTGCTCTTTGTTTTGTTCTTCAGCTTCAACCAAGCATTTGAGCCAAGACGATGAAGTTTCGGCTCTGTGCCATCTTTTCCGCAGTAACGGCTTACTTTATGCAGTGCGTGGATTGAAACATATAGTAGGTCGTTGTCTTTATACACCAAACGGATTGCTTCTTGTATTCTGCCATTGTTGTTAATCTTTTCAAGCCCTCCAAACTTGCCAACTCCGTGGTCAATATGCGTTACATAGTCTCCCGGTTTGAGTGTGGTCAAATCTTCCATGGTCAGACGCTCTCTTTGAGACGAATTGTCATCTAAGCGACTTGCATGATAGCGATTGAAGAGTTGATGATCTGTAAAGAGTAATGTCTTGTTTGAGTGATTGATAAAGCCTCCGTGAAAAGCCGCATCGATAAAATCGACCTTCAAAACATGTCCTTTGGGAGTGAATTCCTCAATCACTCTCTTGACTCTGTCTTTCTGTTTTTCGTCTCCTACGCTGAAAAAACAATGATACGACTGCTCAAACCATTTTTCCAATTCGCTAACAAGAAGTTTGAAATCGGAATTGAACGGCATCTGTGCTTCGCAATCTTCGTTCAAAGCATAGTTATACATGTTTTCGTTCTCTGGCTTGCTAACCAAAATGTCCACACATTTGTTTTGTGAAAGCCATTGTTCCAATTCTTTTCTTGGAGTGAAGATTTCTTTGCCCTCTTTGTTGAAGTCCTCCAATTGTTCGAAGTTCGCAAAGGAGCGTTTCTTCTCTTCAATCCATACAACCGAGTTTTCAGGCAGGTAATCTCCAAGAAAAACTTCTTTGGTGTACATCTCGGTTGAGTGATTGACCGCAAGAATTTCCACCGTCTGCTTTTGCTCCAAAGATAACTGCGAAACAATATCGAATGTTCTGATGCTGTCGATGCTGTCTCCAAAAAATTCTATACGGAAAGGATGTTGCGAAGAAAAGGAATACACATCGACTATGCCGCCACGAAGAGAAAACTGACCAGCATCGCAGACCTGTGATACTCTCTCGAAGCCTAAATCGTCCAATTGTTCGATAAAGCAATCCAAATCCAATTCCTTGCCACATTCTATTTTGATTGTCTTAGAATGCAGCACCGAAGAAGAAATCACTTTCTCTGCTAAGGCTTGCGGATATGAAACAATCACTCTCGCCTTTTGTGTCATCAGTTTCTGCAAAGCCATATTACGCAATACCACATTGGCATTCTCAATCTTTGCA
>JAGBSA010000113.1 GCA_017632095.1 Bacteroidales bacterium
GCTCCTGTTGATGGGTCGTAAACCAATGGATTTTGTCTCAAGTTTTCCAAAACATTATCCTTAATCATATAGTATCTTCTATCCTTAGGTCTAATGTAAGGGTCAGCTGAATAGGTTACGAATCCAGACAAACGATAACCGATAACACTGTTTGTTGCTCCTGATTCGTCTTTCTTCTTCCAAAGTGGACCTGTGAAATAGAAGTCACCTCTGTGATATCCTCTTGTATCCATCAATTCTGATGTTTGATACTGAACAAATCCTTGGAATTCGTTTTGAGGTGGTTTCAATGTAATATTCGTACTACCTCCTATCGCTTCACCTATACTTGCAGGTGTACCTCCCAAGATAACTTGGATTTCAGCGATGGCAGTCTTCGGAATATTAACACTACCTTTTTTCGCAACTCCATTTACATACGTCACCATGCTTCCCTCTCCACGAGCACTACCTGCACCACCGTCGGAGTCTGTAATACCTCCTACGTTAGCGATGATAGCATCTACTGAGTTAGCTGTCATTTTGTCCAACTCTTCAGCAGAAATACGCTTACCTGATTCTGAGGTTCCTGATTCCAACAAAGGAATAGCATACTCAACAATCTCAACAACATCAAGCATTTCTGATGTTTGAGACATTTCGATGTTACCTCCTCTTGAGAAACCCGAAGCATTAACCTTTACACCTGTCTTAAGTACAGTTTTGTACCCCATGTAAGAAGCCTTAATATCATAATCACCAGGTGCCAATGGTTTGATCTGATAGTTACCATCTATGTCAGTAGTAGCTCCGCCCATTTGCTGGCCGTTTTGCTCTGCGATGACATTAACAAACGGTAATGGCTCTTTCGTTGATGCGTCAGTGATTGTACCAGTCAGTACTCCCTGAGAATACAACACCACGCTGGTTGTTAGTAACAACCCAAGAGTGAAGAATAATTTTCTCAACATACCCATTTTAATGTATTTTCTTGATTTATAATTTCAACTATTACTATTTGTATGGCCTTTCCAATATAGAAGAATAAATGACAGCATCCCTTAAAGAGAAGTCGTTTTCTTTTTTTTCTACATCTTTTATTATATTCTTTCGAGAACAAGATTCGGCAGGTTCCTCTTTAACATCCCGTGTAACAGTAGTTTTTTTACCAATATCGACAAAGTCAGACTCTTCCTCGTAGGATTGTTCTTGCGTAAAGAACTCTTCAAACGAAGATTCATCGGACTCTTTCTTCGATATATTTTTGCCAATCTTGGTAAAAATAAGAACGAAAGTCAATAATAAAAATATAGTTACTCCCATACCAAAAATAAAGCGGCAAATTTAAGCCAAATATTAAACCTTACAAAGTTTTTTTTCATAAATCTTTGCAATAGAAAGCCTAATGCTCTCTATTGCAAAGCCTTATTCTTTTTATCTTTTAGTTTCTTTTGCCAACAATTTCTTTTTTTCAGAACGTGTTATCAAAGCATAAGCAACTGGACACGCAACACACAATGATGCAAATGCACCAACAGCAACTCCGACAAACAACGCAAAGGCAAATCCTCTTAATACTTCACCTCCGAAAATGAATACTATCAACAATACCAACAATGTAGAACCTAAAGTATTGAAAGTACGACTCAATGTTTGATTCATCGCATCATTCATTACTTTTCCGTATTCTGCTTTTGGATATAATTTTACATTTTCTCTGACACGGTCAAACACAATCACAGTATCATTGATTGAATACCCAATTACAGTAAGTATAGCTGCAATGAAGTCTTGGTTAACTTCCAAGTTGAATGGAAGCAATCCACTAAACAATGAGAAGATTCCTATTGTTATCAATGCGTCAAAACTCAAAGACACCAATCCTGCCAAACCATATTGCCATCTCTTAAATCTTAATCCGATGTAAGCGAAAATCAATATCAATGAAACAGAAATTGCAATCACTGCTGAACGTTGAATATCCTCAGCCATTGTTGGTCCAACTATCTCTGAACTGATGATACCCAATGGACTCTTCATTGTAGATTCAAATTGTTCAATTGTAATATTCTCATCTTTGAAGAATGTCTTTGTTCCATTGTGAAGTTTTGTTATTACTTCTCTCTTAACTGCATCACTATCTTCTTTTACTTTATAGTCTGTTGTAATCTTAACTTGGTAAGCAGGTCCGAATGTCTTTACCTCAGGAGCTGTTCCAAATTCATCTTGCAACTTACTTCTAACTTCAACAGGGTTTACATCTTGGTCAAATCTTACAACATAGGTACGACCACCTGAGAAATCTATACCGAAATCCAATCCCTTGAATGCCAATGAACCAATTGCAACAACTACCAATGCAATAGCAATTATTGATTGAACCTTATGTCCTCCAACGAAATTCACTTTTGGATTTTCAAGGAAGTGTTCAGTAAGTTTATTGTAGAATGTAATTTTCTTTTGTCCCTTCTTGCTACTCAACATTGCTTCAAATACCAAACGAGAAACGAAGATTGATGAGAACAATGAAGTCAAAATACCTATACACAATGTTACTGCAAAGCCTTGAACTGGACCGCTTCCGAAGTATGCTAAAACGATACCTGTCAATAATGTAGTAACGTTACCGTCTATAATTGCTGAATATGCAACCTTGTAACCATCTTTTATAGCTGCACCTATACTCTTTCCTGCAAGCAGTTCTTCTTTCACACGTTCATATATAATAACGTTTGCATCGACTGCCATAGCCATTGTCAATACGATACCAGCTATACCTGGCAATGTCAAAACTGCCCCAATTGATGCTAAAACTCCAAACAAGAAGAATATGTTTACAAGCAATGCACAACAAGCTGCAATACCAGCCATATTATAGAAGAATATCATGTATGCGAACACTAAAACGAACGCAACAATGAATGAAATCAAACCAGTTCTAATTGATTCTTCTCCCAATGAAGGTCCAACTACAGATTCTTGAACCATGTTTGCAGGAGCTGTCAATTTACCTGATTTAATAATATTAGCCAAGTCCTTAGCTTCTTCCACTGTAAATTTCCAGAGATTTCTGAACGTCCTCCAGTGATTTCATCATTTACATTAGGAGCAGAGTAAACAACGTCGTCCAAAACAATAGCTATACTTTTTCCAACATTGCTTCCTGTGATCTTAGCCCACTTACGTGCAGCCTCATCTTTCATCACCATAGACACAACCGGCTGTCCAACTTGGTTGAAGTCACTTCTTGCATCTGAAATTACATCTCCGTCCAACAAAGCTGTTTTTGCTTTATTTGTATGTTGAAGTACATACAA
>JAGBSA010000114.1 GCA_017632095.1 Bacteroidales bacterium
AGGTATAACATACAAAGAAACCGGAAACACAAAAGAAATCGCTGGAAAGAAAGTTAAAGAGTTCGTTTGCACAAGCAAAGACAACGAAGGCGTGGAAGTAAGCGAAACAATATGGGCTTGCGAGGAAATGGGACCATCGTCAGACATGATGTTGTATCCGGGATTAAAAGCTATGCCATTCGAATACAAAGTAGACTTATCAGAAACCATCTCTTGCAGCTTCAAAGTTGTTGAATTAATAGAAGGAAAGGTTAAAAACACAGAACTAATCTTGGAAGCAGGATACGAAGAACTTACTGAAGAAGAATTCATGGAGAAATTGCAATCTGCTATGGGCGGAGAAGCAGGTGGTGAAGAAGAATTCTAAAAATCACATCGATAAATGAGCGAAACAAAGCAGGCGGAAAAGAAAAGCAGAACAAAGAAATCGAAAAGTCAAAACAAAAACGGCTTTGTCGCATTTTGCAATAAAATTATCCATTCCGAACAATTCCCCAAGGCAATGGGAGTTTGTTTGGGTATATTGACGATATTCTGTTTTGTCTGCTTTGTTTCTTTTTTTTGGAGCTGGTCTGAGGACTACACAAAGATGCAATCGCTGTCACCAATCAAACTTTTGATAGGCGAACAAGACATTGCAAACTGGGGAGGTCCGCTTGGAGCCTTTCTTTCCTATGTTTTCATAAGGCATACCTTCGGTATAGCATCATTTGGTTTCATAATACTGCTGTCACTTGCAGTATTATATCTTTTCAAACTGAAAACAATAAATTTTGTCAAATGGATAATCAGCGTATCTGTCATAATGCTATGGTTATCCGTCGTTTTTGGATTTTGTGTCAACGTTTTAAACATAGAAATACTTGATGTCTTTGCAGGCACAGTAGGAATGGCAGTAAACTATTGGCTTATCGGCATAATAGGAGAAGTAGGTGCTACTTTATTTCTTTTAGCCTTTACCATAGTTTTTCCAATGCTTTTATTCAACGTAAGATACCGCTTCATACTATCTTGGTTCAAAAGCATAAAGCAACAAAACATTGAACGCAAACAAAGGAAAGCAATTATACAACAAGAGAAAGAAATTGCTAAAAAAGAAAAAGAATCTCTCAAAGCAAAAGAGGAAATAAACAACGTTGAATTTGATAATAAGCAAGAGAACTTGCAAGAAACCATAACATCAAATCCACTCCCTCAAAGCAAATACCAAGAACACGAAACACTATCAAAAGAAGACGAAATCGCACTCACAACCTTCGAATTCAAAGACCTATCTACAGGAGCTTCAAAAACAATCAACACAAACGACAATTCAGAAACAGTAGAATTTGAAGTAGAGATAAGCAATCAAGACAAACACATAGCAGAAGAAGAAATTGAAGAAGATTATGAGCCAAAAGAGCATTTTGGAATCGATGAACCCTACGATCCGAAATTAGATTTAGCATCATTCGTTCTTCCATCTGCCGACATGCTTATTGACTACGAGAAGAAGAATAAGACAAGCGATGAGGCCGAACTCTTAGCCAACAAAGACAAAATCGTATCTACGCTAAGAAATTTCAGCATCGACATTGTTAAAATCAAAGCAACCCCGGGACCAACTGTCACATTGTACGAAGTAGTCCCTGCCTCGGGAACAAAAATCAGCAAGATAAAGAAT
>JAGBSA010000115.1 GCA_017632095.1 Bacteroidales bacterium
GTTGAACTACTCTCCAATAATGATTGTAACCAGTCCATAGTTCTAATTGTTTAGCATTGTATTGATTTGTTCCTCAACACCCTTCTTGAAGTTGTCTGGATTGTTACGAGCATTGCCAAAGGCAAACTCTGTCAGATTAGCGGCATCTTCTTTTCCGTTCTTGTCATAATCGACAATAATAAGCGATGACCAACTCACTTCATACTTGTCGGCAAGCGTTTCTTCTTCGGTGATATCCACTGACTTGAATACCACCTCTCCAGTTTTTAGTTGATTGGAAAAAGTAGTTTCCAACAAATCCTTGGTGTTCTTCTCAATAGCCATACAAGTAGCACAACGCTGCTTGCCGTGAAAGTACAATACCTCTACGACATCTTTCTTCATTTGCTTTTCTGCTTCAGATTCATTCTTTGCATTGCCATTACCGCAAGCAACCATACCCACACAAAGGGCAATCATCAATAATTCTTTTTTCATACGCTTAACATTTATATGATTATTTGTAATTCGTAAAACAACGAACATTATTTCTAAAAAAAGAGGCTGTTTATTCACAGCAACTCTCTTTCTTGTTCTTGCAGGCACAACCGTCAAAAAATTCTCCGAAGAGCGTCTCTGCAAGTTGCCAATTTTCCCGATTGATGCAATACTTCACTTTGGGAGTTTCCACCTCGCCTTGTATCAAGCCAGCATCTTTCAACTCCTTCAGATGCTGCGAAACGGTAGCCTTTGCTATGGGCAATTCTTCGTGAATGTCGCCAAAGTAGCATTGCGTCTGTTTCGCCAAGAACTGCAAGATTGCTATTCGGGCAGGATGCCCCATCGCCTTTGCAAAGCGTGCAACTTGCTCTTGCTGAATGCTATATTCTTTATTTGCCATAATCGAATGTTGTTTGTTGTTCGCAAAAGTACAAACAATGTTTGATATGGCAAAGAAATCTCCGGTAATATTTAAAATATTGGGTTTCTTACGCCTTTCTTTTTTAAGATTTATCTTTGAACTGTTACAAACAGACCGATAACCGAAGTTAATATGTATAAACAGATAGGAAAAGCACGTTATGTTTTGTTGTTTGTAAGGTAAATGTTATTTTGCAGAAACGATAAACGACTGCCTATGAAATCAAAACAGGAAATACTACAATTGCTCAGCCAATACAAGCTTACAGCGATGAGCAAATATGGGCTTACCCGTATCGGTATATTCGGTTCGGTAGCTCGTGGTGAACAGACGGCAGACAGTGATGTGGACGTTTGCTATGAAGGCAAGGCTCCTTCGTTGCTCACGCTTGACCGCATACAGTGCGATTTGGAAAATCTTTTCGGGTGTCCCGTCGATTTGGTACGTATGCGGGATAATATGAACAGCCTGCTCAGACAACGGATACAGAAGGAGGGGATTTATGTTTGACCGTGAGATAGCGCTTGATGCCTATGCAAAGAAAAACGCAACATCAAGTTATTTTATAATTTCCCAATGTCCCTTTTTAGTCGCTCCTACATGACGAATCTTTCCGGCTTTTTTCAGCTTGTCCAATTGCTTTTTGATGCCATCAGGAGTTATACCAATCACTTCAGCAAGCAGCTCTCTTGTGGTGAAAGGGTGCTTGCGAATCTCTTCAATGATTTGTTCTGCTGTTGTTTCTTGGGTACTCGATGAATTTTCTTGGGTACTTTTTGCAGTTTCTTGGGTACTCTGTTCGTTTTCTTGGGTACTTCCCCCCTGATTCCATGAAGTACCAATAATCATATATCTGCTCTTCAATTCATTCTTTTCGCCCATCAACAGATTCCGGAAGAAGCGCTCCAAATATTCAGTAGTTTCCTTAATGCCATATTGGATGTTTGAGTAATTGGCTCTGACAAGTGCATTGCGGAAATATTTTGAATTGTCAGTCATGTGTGGCTTGAACAACTGCTCGTGGTTGCATCAAACAGACATGATAATGGGCAAGGACAACAAATAATCCGCAAATGGATATCACCTGATAAGAGAGGGCTCCACACAAGAGTGGGGACCTCTTTTTTTTATGCTTTAAAACACACACGGAAAATTTGCATTTTCGGGGTGTTTTGGTTGTCAGCGGGTTAGCGATGGTGAGTCGGTCAGCATGGTGGATAACCGGCGAAAACGGTGGAAAACTTATCTTCCGAAAGTTTGGAGCGAGACACTTTCAGTGCTACATTTGCAACCGAAAAACAGAGATTGACATTTCTTACTAAAACTTATCAAACAAACGAGTTAAACCTATGAGCTTTTTGA
>JAGBSA010000116.1 GCA_017632095.1 Bacteroidales bacterium
AGAACAACAATACGAAGAAACAAATCAATCTACTGAAAACTCTCATAACCAGACCTTTTTTATACTAAATTATTCCCATTCTATAGTTGCAGGTGGCTTAGAACTGATGTCGTAACATACTCTATTAACACCCTTAACCTTGTTAATGATTTCATTAGAAACCTTTGCTAAAAATTCATACGGCAAATGAGACCAGTCAGCTGTCATTCCATCAACAGATTCCACAGCTCTAAGAGCAACAACTCTCTCATAAGTTCTCTCATCTCCCATTACACCTACAGATTGTATAGGAAGCAAAACTGCACCTGCTTGCCAAACTTTATCATACAAGCCTTCAGATTTCAAATTTGAAATAAAGATATCATCAACCTCTTGAAGTATCTTAACCTTTTCTGCAGTTACATCTCCTAAAATTCTAATCGCTAATCCCGGACCTGGGAATGGGTGTCTCTTAAGCAACTCATCTTTCAATCCTAAAGCCTTACCAACTCGTCTAACTTCGTCTTTGAACAATGCTCTCAAAGGTTCAACTAATTGAAGTTTCATATAATCAGGCAAACCACCAACATTGTGGTGTGATTTTATAGTAACGCTTGGTCCTTTAACGCTACAACTTTCTATAACGTCAGGATAAATTGTACCTTGTGCCAACCACTTAACGTTAGTTAGTTTTCCGGCTTCTGCATCGAAGACATCAATAAATGTTTTACCTATTGCTTTTCTTTTCTTTTCAGGATCTGTCAAACCATCTAATGCTGAATAGAAAATATCTTTTGCATCGACGCCAATAACATTAAGTCCCATTCCTTTGTAAGATTGCAATACGCTTTCAAATTCATCTTTACGCAAAAGACCATTGTCAACGAATATACAATTTAGACGATTGCCTATAGCCTTATGAAGCAACATTGCTGCAACAGAAGAATCCACACCACCACTAAGTCCTAATACAACTTCGTCATCTTGTAATTTTTCTTTCAAATCAGCAATTGTTGTGTCTATAAAAGACTCCTCTGTCCACTCTTGCTTACATCCGCAAATTCCAACAACGAAATTTTTCAACATTGTCAAACCATCTTTAGAGT
Source organism: Bacteroidales bacterium (assembly GCA_017632095.1). GTDB lineage: Bacteria > Bacteroidota > Bacteroidia > Bacteroidales > P3 > Onthomorpha. The sequence goes on from JAGBSA010000116.1 coordinate 1,086, forward strand.
GATACACCTCTGGGTGGAACTGAATTGCGTATGTTTCTTCTCCTTCAATCTTATAACCTGCGTTTTTCACGCTTTCTGTTGAGCAAATCACCTTATAATTTTCCGGCATTGATTCTATGGTATCTCCATGACTCATCCAAACTTGTGAATTCAAAGGAACATCCTTCATTAACTTATTTTCAGAATCTATATAGTTGAGACAAGCTCTTCCATACTCTCTTATCTTGCTTGCAACCACGTTTCCGCCAAACGCATTCACCATATACTGAGCTCCATAGCAAACTCCCAACACCGGAATTCTACCCTTAAACCACAAATCCGGCTTTGGTGCATCTACATCTCTAACACTGCATGGACTTCCACTAAGAATAACTCCTGCAACTTCGTCTCCAAATTCAGGAACTTTATTAAATGGGTGTATTTCACAATAAACATGAAGTTCTCTTACCTTTCTGGCAATCAATTGCGTGTATTGAGAACCGTGATCCAAAATAATTATAGTTTGCATATCAATTTTTGTATTACTTATTTTCAAATTTCATTTTTTCAAAACGAAGATTCAAACATTTGTTTCTTCGTTTCACCACATCTCTTTCTTGATTAAAAAAAAGATTTTTCAAAATTACAAAAAAAATCTCATATAATACATAATACTAAGACAAAGAAAGAAAATCATATTGCTAACAGTGTGTAAATCTGATGCTCAAATACATTCAGTCAAAATAAATCAACATGCTTTATTTCTTGAAGAAAGAAAAATATTATCTTTGCCGAATAAAATATATTCAAATAAAGACAACCCTAAATTGCTAAGCTATAAAAAGAAATTAGACGATATGGAAGACAAGAAGTTTGTTATACAATATGAAGGCGTTGATTTATCTTTCGATAAGACCATTTTGAAATCCATAAACCTTGAAATAGAGAAGGGTGAGTTTGTTTACCTTATCGGAAAGACTGGTTCAGGAAAAAGTTCTTTACTTCGCTCCATATATGCCGACATTCCGATAGAACAAGGTGAAGCAATGGTGTGTGGATTTGACTTAAATAGGATAAGAAAATCTCAAATTCCTATGCTAAGAAGAAAACTTGGCATAGTGTTTCAAGATTTTCAGTTATTGAAAGACCGTTCTGTTTTTGACAATCTTGCATTTGTATTAAAGGCAACAGGTTGGAAAGACAAGAAAGTAATTCGTGAGAAAATCCTTCAAGCATTAGATGATGTCGGATTGCTAAACAAAACCGATGAACAGGCTTGTGATTTGAGCGAAGGAGAAATGCAGCGTGTTGCAATTGCAAGAGCGATTGTCAATCAGCCCGAGTTGATTTTGGCAGACGAACCTACAGGAAACTTAGACCCTATTACAAGTGAGGAAATCGTCGAATTGCTTTTGAAAATCAACAAAAAACATGGCACAACCGTGCTTATGGCAACTCATGACTACATTGTAATTGATAAATTCCGTGCAAGAGTAATCGCTTGCGAAGATGGAAAGATTGTATATTAAGTCTTAGATTTCTAAAGTTTTAATACTAAAAAAAATAAGATATACTTAAATAGGCATAAATGTGGGGGTTGAAATGAATATATTTAAAAATAATAAAAAGAATAATGGGTTTACCCTTGCAGAGGTGTTAATAACA
>JAGBSA010000002.1 GCA_017632095.1 Bacteroidales bacterium
AAATACATTAATGATTTACAGAAAACAGCAACAACTCTTCGAGAATCAATCAATGCCACAAACGAACAGATTGAAAATGTAAAGACTTTGCTTCAAAGCGAAACAGCAACAGCCAAGGCTGAAGTTTTGACCGAACTTGCTGCGTTGAGAAGTGAAATGGTAAACGAGTTGGCACAGATTACTACTGCAATCACCGCCCTACAGGCTAAGGATGCAGAATTGGAGCAGGAAATCACAGCCTTGCAGTCCTATGTCCAGAACGGACTGAACGATACAAAGGATTGGGCTGAAGCGACATTCGCAACATTGGCACAGTACACCACCCTTACAGACGAAGTTGCGACCGTAAAGACTCAGATACAGGCTATAAATGAAAATATAATACTTGTTGAAGAACGCATAAACAACAAAATCTCAACAGACATTGCAACTGCAATTGCCGCACTAAACAAAGATATACAACAGAGTGTATCGGAGGTAACCGATGCATATACCAATGCCATTGCAAATGTCAAGAGTGAAATAGAAACCGCATATACAGGAGCTATCGAAGTTGCGATATTCGCTTTGGAAGCATCAATGCAGTCATGGGTAAACGAGGAACTAAGCAAATACTACACCATTGCACAGATTGACGGAAAACTTTTGGCAATACAGAACACTATTGCTGAAAACAATAAAGATTTGCTTGCAGAGACTGTTGCTTTGAGAAAAGCCATTGCTGATACCAAAGCTGAAATCACTGAAGCATACACTAACATCATAGAAGATGCAATTAACAGCAACAATGGTATAATAGACGGTAAAATTGCAACAGAGATTGAAAATGTAAATACACGCATCAACGACGAAGTATCACAGCTAAATACTAAAATAACAAGCATTGAGAACAGACTGAACAAAATTGAGCAAGATATTGCAAACCTTTTGAAACGTATTCAGTCTATTACATACATACCTAAATACTCAGATGGCAAGATTTATGTAAATGGCGAAATCGTGGAATTGGATTTCCAGATATCACCCATGAATGCAGTAAAGGAGATTGCAGAAAATTGGCAGTCCATACTCTCCATCAAGGCTGTATATACCCAAACCCGTGCAGTATCATTTATTGAATTACCTGTTCTTACATGTGAAGCTGATGAGTCAAACGGTGTATTATCAATAACTGTTTTTACAAAGAATTTATCAAACGATTTCCACACAGGTAGCCAATCAGCTAATATAGCATTATATATTTCTGATGGTAACAGCAACTTGACAAGTAATTTCGTTCCATTGATTCATTTTCATTCACATAATGAAATTTGGTACACATCAACAGATGGAGAAATAGTTACTCCAAAAGCAACAGATGTTTTTGGAGCCAATATTATATCAAACGAAGTTGTTGATGGCAAAGGATGTATAAAGTTTGATAATCCTGTTACAAGCATTGGAAATGATGCGTTCAGGGATTGCTCCGGGCTTACAAGCATTGAAATCCCAAACAGCGTTACAAGCATTGGAGATTATGCGTTCTATAAATGCTCCGGGCTTACAAGCATTGTAATCGGCAATAGCGTTACAAGCATTGGAGATAGGGCGTTCTCTGCTTG
>JAGBSA010000117.1 GCA_017632095.1 Bacteroidales bacterium
ACAACGAAACTATGTTGATATTTACGGCACTTACCATACAGGCTATACGCACAAGACTAAAAGTGGCAAGCATCAATTAGACCTTGCTTTTGAATTAAAAGAAGTTCTAAACGAATATGCAAACGAACTTATCCACGAAAAAGAGATTGCACTTGATAAAGCAGCAGATTTTTTAGTGGAAAAGTTAGAATATGCAAGTCCAACAAGAACAGGCGAGTTTAAGAAAAATTGGAATAGAACTGATAAATACGCAGGTGTTCGATACATTGGAAATTCTACTGTTGCAGGTCAAAATAAAGAGTATGGTGGCAATATTCCTTTATCTAACATAATTGAGTTTAGCAAAAACGGCAAACCTTTTATAAGAGCGACATTTGAGCAAAATAAAGACAAAATCATTGACATTATAGTTGATGAGATGGAAAAAACAAGTACATAAATAAGGAGATATAAAAATGGCAGTTCCTTCTAAAGCAGGAAAAAACATTATTGAGTTTAACTGCAAGAATGGTGTATATTCTGTTGATGGCTCTACCGTTAAGCCCTTGGGTTATTTGACGGCAATTAGCACTGAAAAGAATATTGACACAAAAGATATTTACGGCGATGGCGAGATTATTCTTTCTCAAATGAACGACAAGGGAAGTACTGGGTCTTTGGAATTCACGGCAAGAGACGACGACTTTGAGAAAGATTTGGGCTTTGAAATGGAGATTGAACAAGGTCTTGCTGAAGCTCAGGTTTTGGGTAACGTTGATATTGCTGTCGGCGCAGAGTGCTATATTGTTGTAAAAGACAAGACGAGTGGCAAAGCGGTTCAAAAAACGAAGAAGGTATGGTGGTTGAATGTGAACGTTGCGCCTGCTGGGACTTCTTTGTCGCAGAACACTGATACTACGAACGAAGCGACCGTTTCTTATCCTTTGACGATTAAAGGCACTAATTTGTTGGCAAAGGATGGTACGAGTGCGTACGTTGATGAAAACGGAAACACGAGAAAGATTTTCAAAATTTCTTGTTTGCCTGACAATGCAAATTACGCAACTTTCCTTGATACTGTGCCTATCCCTAAAGCAAAGACGGGAGCTTAAACTTTGTTGCCGCCAAGCAACGCCTCACTAAAAACGGCTATATTTAATTAGCCGTTTTATGCAAGGATAGTTTAATAGAAAAATAACCGGCTGTATCGGTAGATGTAGGTTCAAATCCTGCCCCTTGCAATTCAAATTTTATACAGCAAAAGGAGAATAAAAATGAAGGTAAAATTCCCCGTACAAACGAAAGAAATAGAAAACGGAGAACTTGTAAAGAGAGAAAGCGAAAAATCCTTTGATATTGATACAAGTTTGGCGAGTCAAATTCGATTTGAAACGAAGTTCCCTAAATTAGCAGAAAGGGAAGACTTGTTTGGTTATTCAAAACGCATTTGCGCCATTGATGAGCTTACCGCACCTGTTATTATCAGCAAAATGAAAATGCTTTATTGCTGGTTCGACACAGATCTTGATTTTATTGAGTTCTTGAAATTGTTTGATTTATCAGATGAAGCGTACGTGAGAAAACTTACTGATGCGATTAAGGTAGCATTTGAATTGATATTTAGCGGAAGTGCGGAAAAAAACTTCTAAAGCATAGAGATTTAATGATTCGTCTTTTTGAAAAAATAGAAGACAAAGAAATACCGTCATTCTCTATGCCGTTATCATTACGAATTATTAAAGAGTTCGGGCAGAACGGTATTGAATGGAAAGGCTTGCACATAGCGGACGTTTTAAGTATTAGTTATTCGTTAAAGATTGACAGTGCAAAACAGTACTTAAGAAACAAGCGACAAGAAGAAATGCAAAAACGTGGCATTGCTAATATTTCAAAAGCAACGGAAGCAGACTTTGACAATTTATAAGTTTAAAATTTTTAGGAGGTATTTATGGCATCAAATAGTATTAAAGGCTTAACAGTCAAAATCGGTGCAGATACCTCCGATTTTATTAAAGGCTTAAAAGCAGTTGATAGAGAGATTAACCAAACTCAAAAGACCGCTAACGCTTTGCAAAAAGGGTTAAAGTTAGATTACAACGAAAAGAATTTTTTACAGGCACAAAAACAAGTTCAATCTGCGTTATCTACAACGGAAGAAAAAGCAAAAGCAATTCGTCAGCAGATGCAAGCACTTGAAAAAAGTGGCAATGTGGACACGGATGGTTACAGAAAACTTGAAACTGAACTTGCAAAAACAGAAACTAAAGCAAGCCAATTAAAACAACAGCTTGAAGACATTGATAAAATTAAGCTGGAAAATGTGACTAAGGGGGCAGAAAATCTTTATAAAGGTCTTGAAAAAGCCGCACAGAAAACCGCTGTATTAAGTGCTGCTGCCGTAGGTGCGATTGCAGGTATAAACAAACTTGCGAAAGATGCTGTTTCTGCTGGCGATACAATTCAAACTACGGCAGACCAGTACAACCTTTCAGCAGAGGCAATCCAAAAGTGGAATTATATCGCATTACAAAGTGATGTCCCTGCCGATAAACTTTACAAGGCAATGACCAAATCGAGAGATGCGATTGGTACAGCATTGGCAGATGGAAGTTCAACTGGACGTGCGGCATTAGAAGCGTTGGTCGGCGATTTAAACAATGTTCCTACTGATACTGAAGGTGCATTTAATACAGTTATAACAGCTCTTGCAGGCGTAAAAGACAGCACGTTGCAAGCCTATTATGCGAACGAGATCTTTGGCGAGAGAGTCGCCACTGAACTTATTCCTTTACTTAATCAAGGTGCTGACGGCTTATATGAATTAGAGCAAGAATTTGAAGCTGTAGGCTATTTGACAAACGAACAAGTAAGAAGTTTAGCCGACTATGATAACGAGTTAAATAAAGTAAATACAAGGCTTGAAAATGTAAAAACACAGCTTGGTCTTGCGATGATCCCTATAATGGAAAGGTTTGTAGATTTGCTTGAAAACAATGTTATCCCTGCAATTAAAGGGTTAGCAGATTGGTTTGATAGCCTTTCTGAACCTATGCAAGGCGTTGTTGTCAATGGCTTGTTATTGGTTGCAGCATTAAGCCCTATATTAATGGTCTTGTCAAAGTTGATAGGGGTTATACCTATGTTTGGGAAAATGCTTCAATGGCTTAAAACAAATATTAGTCAAGTGCATATCGGCGTTGGTGCATTGTTTGCTTCATTGGGATTAGTTTTTGGACTAATTGAAAACTGGAGTAAAATGGATAATTGGGCAAGAATAATTGGTGTTATTGGCACTTTGACAACTGCTGTTTTAGGTGCGGCAATGGCTTTTGGTGTATTTCATAATGCTTGGTCTTTGGGGTTAGCTGCAGCAGGTATAGTCGCCGGCATTGGTATGGCAGTAGCGGCTATAAACTCAGCCAAAGACGAGATAGAAGTTCCTGACTTGCCTGATTATAACGCAAATGATTATAACGTAACAACTGGCAATTATAATATTCCACAAAACACAGGTAGCTACGGAAGTTATACAGATAATACAAGCAGTTATGTGGATAACTCAAATATAGTTGTCAACATAGAAAAAAATGAGTATATGACTGAAGACGATATTATTCGTGCAGTCAACAGAGGCTTAAAACAAGCAAAACAGTCGAGGACGTAAAACAATGAAAAGAATAAGAAAATTCGCTCTTGTCGTTGTTGACGACTTTGATGCAGAAATTGATAGGTTTAATTTAGACTATGCAGAAGCACCTAAAAATCTTGGGTTTGAAATTGAGTTCACAACGCTGGAGTCTAAATTAACA
>JAGBSA010000118.1 GCA_017632095.1 Bacteroidales bacterium
CTTTAACGATTTCAACAGGAAGTGCATGTCAATTTTATCATGGCGGCTACATGACGGGAAAGAATGGATTTGTTACAAATGTTGGTTTGATGTTTCAATACAATACTGGCGAATTGTCAAGTTTCGATTTCGGAATCTTTGCAGAATACGAACGGACTAAGCAGTTTGAGGGTATATTTGAAGGAGGCAAAATATCAATTCCTTTGAACTACACCTTTGGATACTTTGTCCCTATGGGCGGAGGAGGAATTAAATTCGGACTTGCTTATGATTATATCTTCAATGCAAGATTGGCAGGAGTAAAACTAAATAAAAGCGATTTCAATCCTCATGATGTTGCATTCCTTTTAGGATTTACATTCAGAATTCACAAACTCGCTTTCAATATAGGTAGCAAATACGGATTTTTAGACAGGTATAATCAAAATGAAAAGATAACTTACCGAGGCTCATACTTCGGATTAAGCTATTATTTCTAAAGATAAACATTTTCAGAACCTTCGTCTGTATTCCGAAGGCGAGATTCCTGTTACCCTTTTGAAAAATTTGCTGAATACGTCTTGGTTGTTGAATGACAACTCGAGGCTTATCTGTTCTATTGTCTTGAAAGAAAATAATTACTTCTCATTAAGCCGTTGGAATTTGGGCGTTGGAATGATTGCAGGCTTTGAATTGAAGTGTGGTTTGCAATTTAACGTAAATTACAAGTACGCAATGTTTAACTCTTTGCAAAACGCCGATGTGGCAAATATGATAGAGAATACCGCAAGCATAGGAATCGGCTACAGATTTTAAGAATAAGTTAAATCAAGGTAAAGATATGATGAATTTATCCGTAGTTTTATTATCCGCATTGTCGCTAAGCAATGCACAAATTCAAGATACGAATATGAATAAAGAAGAATTGAAATTGAAAAGTTCGCCTATTGAAAAAACGGTTGTAAAAACCTATAAAGCAATTGAAAATGGCGTTGTTGGCACTTACAAAAAGATAGAAGACAAGTTTAGTGAAAAATTTTTGGAACAAGACACTGCAGGCGGGAAACCTAAATTGAAATCTACAAAAGTCGAAAAGGCTGTTGTCAATGGCTATAAGACGATTGAGAATGGCGTTGTTAAAGGTTATAAGTCAATAGAGAAAGGCGTGGTTGACGGATACAAGACAATAGAAACAAATGTTGTCGAATCGTATAAGGAAATCGAAACCGATTTTATCAACAATGCATTAGAGAAAAAAGAGGATAAGTCGTCCGAAAAGTAAAAATAAAGCAGTAAAACTATATTTGGAAAAGTCGAATTGTTGAACTTAAATCAGCGATTCGACTTTTGTTTTTCATACAATAAAGAGAGTTGAAAATAAAACAAAGAAAGAATTTTTTGTTTCTTTGTTTTAGAAAATTCTTTCTTGATTTCAGAAAATTGTTTCTTTGTTTCGTTTAAGCACTATTTGGAAGAATGAAATCAAAACAAAATCATGTCTTATCGAGTGCTTAAACGGATGATTTTTAGTTTTTGATCAGAGGCAGGATTTCTTGTTCGAAAATTGTGCGATGAATCAAACGATAGTGGGGATGGTAATTTGTATTGTATGTTTTTGAATGTCGCATTATGTAACCCCCTTCGGATAGCATTTGTTCGATGAATTGCTTGTCTTTTTCGTAGTCTCCTGCAATTTGATTTTTGAATAAAACTGCTGTTTTCTCAATCGCTTCCCATTCTTTCTTCCAAGTGTCGATGTCGGGTTGAGCTGTCAGAGCAATGCTTCTTTGTAAGGCATCAAATAAAGCAGAAACGGATATTTCTCCTTCCTTAAGCAAAGAAAGGTTTATGCGATAGAAATTTTTGCCTGTACCGACTTTTTCGTACGATTTGCAGAGGCTGAGATGGCTTTGCTCGATTTCTTGCTCTAGATAGCGAATTGCGGATACGCTATCTGCAATCAGATGCCCCGGACCATAGAAATCTTGAAAGAAACTCTTGTAAATATCGCACAAAGTCGAGTTCGGATAACAGCCTAATTGCTCTTCGATTGCATTTTTTACCAAATCTGAATCGAGAGTTTGTGCTTTGAGATTACAAAATTGCAAACCGAAAGACAGAAACAAGATAAGCACGAGGCGAATCTTCTTAATATTCCATTCTGTTACGGAAGTCGTTACGTTTTTCATATTTCAAATCTTGCAACATAGGGGCTTTAACCGATATAGAGAAGTTCCAGCCTTGTCGAGGACCGAAAGGAATCCAATTCATTCGCATTTCCCAACAATGCAAATCGCGATAGAAGTCGATAGATGTGTAAGTGAAGTCCTTGTTTATAAAGTCGTAACCGCTCGAAAAGCCGATTTTCCATTTTTCTGTAAGGTTCAAATCTCCTCTTGCAGTCAATGTGGCTGATTGATTGGTTTGATAGCCTGCTATTGAAACGATATAAGAACTCAATCGGCTGTAATTTAAGCCTAAGGTCAGATTCCAAGGTATTGAAAAGTCCACATGTTCGGATAAAATCTCGTTTGGATTTGAAAAAGGACTGTATTGCATTTCTGTCGGTGAATGGTAGTC
>JAGBSA010000119.1 GCA_017632095.1 Bacteroidales bacterium
AACAAGCGCAAAGTAAACTCTTAAATATAGAATATCAAGTAGGACGAACAGGAGTGATAACACCGGTTGCTGTTTTTGAACCAGTAGCATTAGGAGGTACTTGGGTGAAAAGAGCAAGTGTTCATAATGCAGAGCAAATGCAAAAATTGGACTTGTGTCAAGGTGATTTGGTGGTGATAGAAAAAGGAGGCGATATTATCCCTAAAATTGTCGGTAAAATAAAACCTGATTTCAGTTTGTTGAATTCAAGTTCTGATTTGACGGAATCAAATTTCGCTGAAACGAATCTTGATTTTGGTAAACCGATTTCCTTTATTGAGAATTGCCCTGTTTGTGGCACTAAATTGATTCGTCAAGAAGGAGAAGCCGCTCACTATTGTCCAAACTACAATCATTGTGCACCTCAAATATTTGGGCGTTTCCAACATTTCATATCAAAGAAAGCAATGAATATAGATTGCTTAGGAGATGAGAAACTAAAAGTAATTCTAAACGAAGGCTTGCTTGAGGATTTCGCATCTTTGTATGATTTGCAAAAAGAGTCATTATTCGGTCTTACATTAGGCACAGAGGAAAATAAATCAAGCATAAGAGAAAAGGGTGCAGATAATTTGATGAATGCAATCGAAGAATCAAAGAAAGCCCCTTTCGAAAGAGTGCTTTATGCTTTAGGAATAAGATATGTAGGAGAAGTAACTGCCAAAAAGATAGCAAGATTCTATAAAAACATAGAGGAATTGATGAAAGCAGATTACGAACAACTGCTTACAATCGATGAAGTTGGAGAATCGATAGCAAAAAGTATAGTCAGCTATTTCTCAAATCCGGAAAATATAAAATTGATAGACCGTTTGAAAGCAAGAGGATTGAGGTTTGAAGTGGAGGAAAACAATGTTTCAAAGAAGTTTGAGGGATTGAGTTTCGTGATTAGTGGAACCTTCTCTTCGTTTTCAAGAGATGAATTAAGGAAAATAATAGAGGAAAACTCAGGTAGAGTTGTTGGAAGCATATCTTCAAAAATCAACTACCTTGTTTACGGAGATAATATGGGGCCTCAAAAGAGGAAAAAGGCAGAAGAACTGAACGTAAACATGATTAGTGAAGAGGAATTTAAGAACTTACTTACTGAAAAATAGATAAGAACACTATGAAAACGATAGCCTTTCATACTCTTGGTTGCAAACTGAATTTCGCAGAAAGCTCTTATCTTGCAGGCTCTTTTGTTGAGATGGGGTATATTCAAGTCGAGTTTAAGCAAAAGGCAGATGTATATGTCATAAACACATGTACAGTAACTCAGGTTGCAGAAAAGAAATGCAGAAATGCTATACGATTGGCACGAAAACTTAATCCGGAGGCAATAGTGGCTGTTATAGGCTGCATGTCTCAGGTAAATGATAAAGAAATTGAAAAGATAGAAGGAGTAGATTTGATTTTGGGAAATGATGACAAAACAAAACTGCTGTCGTTGATTGAAAATTATGAAAAGAAATCAAGTGCAGAGAATTTGGTTTTTGATATTAGTCGCTTAAAATCGTTCTATCCATCTTACTCATCTTCAGATCGTACGCGTGCATTTTTGAAAGTGCAAGACGGTTGCGACTATTTCTGTACTTATTGTGCAATTCCTTATTCTCGAGGCAGAAGCCGTAGCAGTGATGTTGCGAGTATAGTGGCAGATGCGAGAAAATTAGCCGACCAAGGTAAGAAAGAGGTCGTTTTAACAGGGGTTAATATAGGTGATTTCGGTAAACAAAGCTGCGAATCCTTCTTGGATTTAATCAAAGCACTAGATACAGTTGAAGGAATTGAGAGATACCGAATTTCGAGCATAGAACCAAACTTGATAACAGAAGAGATAATTGATTTTTGTTCAGAATCAAGAACCTTTTTACCACACTTCCATATACCGTTGCAGTCGGGTAGCAATAAGGTTCTTCATCTTATGAAGAGAAAGTACGAAAGGGAATTGTTTGCTCAAAGAGTTGAATATATAAAACGAGTAATGCCAGACGCCTTTATTGCAGCCGATGTGATAGTTGGCTTTCCGCAAGAAACAAAAGAAGATTTTGAAGATGCCAAATCTTTTATAGAATCTTTACCATTGGCAGCACTGCATGTTTTTACTTATTCTGAACGTCCCGGAACACCGGCTAGTGTAATGTCAGGTAGCGTTCCTATTTCCGAAAGACATGAAAGAAGTGCGGAACTTCAAAGAATATCAGAATTAAAGAAAGAACAATTCTATCAAGACAATAAAGGAAAAGAGGTAAACGTGCTTTGGGAAAGTGATGAAGAAGATGGAATGATGTTTGGATTTACAGATAATTATATAAGAGTAGGTCGCAGCTTTGACACTTCTTATATCAACACCATAACAAGAGAGAAATTAGAAATTATTGATAATAAACACAAAGCTTATATTTTATGAGAAGAAAACAGAATCAAAAGAGAATCGGCAAAATATTGCTTTTACTAGCAGTGACTATGTGTTTCGGTGCTTGTAAATCTTTGGAGGCAGATTTGTTTCAACCTGATTACCAAAATACAACCTTGTTGCCGAAACTTACATGTTGGATAGATCAACCATCATTTGAGAATGCCTATGGAGCAAACTCTTATTCAGTAAAGACATCAGACGATTTGAAAAATCCTTATGGACTTACAGAAACACCATACGGTAAAGGAGTACACGAAATTACAGCAAAGACTAAATTATACACAGCAGAAAAAAGAATACAAGATGCAGCTGAGGTGATGGTTAATGAAGTTACTAATAACATTTGCGACATGACCACACGCAAAAAAGGAAACATAGTACTAAGAGCTGGAAACATCTATAACAAGAATAACTATAAATGGTCTTGGGTGAGCGGTTTCACTCTTGGAGTTTTCAATGTGTTCGGTATGCCTTTCTGTGGAAATGTTACAGAGCTGGAAGTGATTGTTGAAATCTACGATACACGTAACAATCTCGTAGCACAATTCAACGAAAGGGGATATGCAAAAGAATATATGGCATTTTATCATGGCTATTACGAGTTTCAAAGAAGAGCAGCGACGCTTGCATTGCAAGATGGCTTGATGAAAATAAAGGAACTCATAGAAAAGGATGCGGATTTGATAAAAGCGAAACTTAAATAAAAGACTTACTATGGTCAAAATAAGAGAAGCAGAACGAAAAGATTGTTTCGAGATACTTCAATTGATAAAAGAATTAGCCGAATATGAGAAAGAACCCGATGCAGTTGAAGCAAGCGTTGAGGTTTTAGAAGATTCGATATTCGATAAAAAACAAGCAAAAGTCGTATTGTTGGAAGAAAATGACACTTGCATAGGTTTTGCATTATATTTTTTCAATTTCTCAACTTGGAGAGGAAAGGCTGGTCTTTATCTTGAAGATTTATATGTTCGTCCTCAATACAGAGGGAAAGGATATGGCAAAATGCTACTCTCTTATTTAGCAAAGCAAGCTGTAAAGCAAGGGTGTCCTCGTTTTGAATGGATTGTATTGGATTGGAATACCCCTTCGATAAATTTTTACAAAGCAATGGGAGCAAAACCCTTGGATATGTGGACCGTTTATCGAATGGAAAATGAAGCATTGACAGCTTTGGCAGAACAATACAAAGAGTAAGTTGATGAATAACTATAAACGATGTGGTGAACTATTACAAAATAATATTACTATGCCTTATTTTTGTATCTTGTTCAAAAATCTTTGGACAAGATGTTCACTTTTCGTCATTAACATCAAATGATATGTATCTGAATCCTGCAAAAACATCTTTCTTTTCTTCTGATTTCAAAATAGGAAGTGCTTATAGAAATCAGTGGCAGACTGTATCAACAAACGGATACAACACAAGCCTGTTTACAATCGAAGCAAGATTGTTTTCTTCCAGAAGATACAAACATTCATTTGGCATAGGAGCAGGCTTTATGCAAGATGTAGCGGGGACATTGAAATTCGGACAAAAGCAATGGTTCGTTTCGCTTGCCTATAATAAACAACTATCCAAACGTTACGAACAATTCATTTCCATAGGAGCAAGTATGGGAAGAACATCATGGGGATTCAATCCTGCAAATGCAGATTTCGGACAAATGGCATCAGACTACGAAGGTATATACCTAAACAAGACAACCACATTTGATTACTCCATGGGAGTACATTGGCAAATGAATCCATCGGAATATCAAAACATATCGGCAGGATTTGCAGTCTTTCATATCAATTCGCCAACCTACTCGTTTTATGAGAACTCTTCCATCCGTCTTGCACGTCGTTACACGGCTTATGCAACCTATCTGTTCCCTACAACAGAGCAATCCTACATTCAATCAGTAATACGATATTCTAAACAAAACGATAACTACGAATTATTAGCAGGATTGGAATTTATTTACAGCTTTTCCATGACAGTATTCGATAATGAAAATTTGGGAATAGGCTTATACTATCGTTCAAACGATGCATTAGTAGCCACATTGCGTTATCAATTCAATCAATTCGCCGCAGGATTGGCATATGATGTCAATCTATCATCATTAAGTAAAGTATCAAATACCTATGGAGCCTTAGAACTATGGGTTAATTACGGAATAAATACAATAAAATATAAACAAAAAACAAAAACAATACCATGTCCAACTTTCTAAAAACAGTATTATTAGCATTCGTTCTTACATTCGTAAGTTCGTATAATGGTTTGGCACAAGAGAAATACGCCAAGGCATACGAGAAAAAAGGAGACGCCGCATTCGCATCAGGAAACTATGCAGAGGCATTAGAACACTACACTATGGGAAAAAGATTCCTTCTCAACCCTGTTGATCTTATCTATAAGTGTGGGGAAGCCTGCAGAATGTTAAAAGATTACGACAAAGCCGAATATTGGTATCAAAAAGTATTGATAGAAAACGATACATTGGATATAAACACTACCTATCCGATGCTTTATCTACATTTGGCTGAAGTGGCAAGATGTAATGGCAATATAGTACAAGCACAACATTTTCTCAATACTTGCTTATTGGATTGCCCGGATATAGAAATCAGAAAGAAAGCAAAACAAGAGCTAAATGCCATAAAGTGGATTTTTGAGAACAATACAACAGAAGAAAATACCATAGTAAGAAATTTAGGAGCCAATGTAAACAACGCATTCTCTCAATCAGGTTGTTTTATCATCAATGACAGCATACTATTCTTCACTTCGCCAACCTACAAAGAAACAATAGAAGACGGAGAGACTATATATTCAAACATATACAACAAAGTATTTATGTCTTTCGTTGATGAAGACTTCTATACTCCAGCAAAAGAAATGATAAACGAAAGAGTAAACGTAAAGAAGAAAAACTCAACAAACTTCTTCCTTGATACTATTACCCACACTGTTTACTTCAACCGCCATACAATAAAGAAAGGTAAAGAAAACTATCAAATCTACTACACTCAATTCAAAGATAATAAATGGACAAAAGTCAAATTGTTCGAACCGGCTTACGATAAAAAATCATCAAACAGCTGTCCGGTTATAGCAAGAGATGAAGAAGGCAATGTAGTAATGTACTTTAGCAGCGACAGAGTAGGAGGATATGGCGGTTATGACATATGGTACATCGACCTAAGCAAAGAAAACCCAACTGCAGTCAATCTTGGACCAACCATAAACACCGGTGGCAATGAGATAACCCCACATTACAGCGAAGATGAGCAAAGTTTGTATTTCTCATCGGACACACACTTTGGCTATGGAGGCTTTGACATATTCCGAAGCGAAGGTTGGCTACAACGTTGGACCACACCGGAAAATTTAATGCAGCCAATAAACTCATACGCCAACGATATATACCCATTTGTAAGCCTATCAGCAGAACAAGGTTACTTTACATCAAACAGAGTTAGCCAATTCAACAAAGGAAACAAAACATGTTGCAACGATATCTATCGTTGGGACAACCAATTGCCGGAAGTACCAACCCAAGAGCAAGTAAAAGAAAAAGTAGCCTTCAATCC
>JAGBSA010000120.1 GCA_017632095.1 Bacteroidales bacterium
AAAGGTAAATTATTACAAGGCTTTGGAGTGGTAAAATGCCGTTTTGTCGAAAGAGGAAAAAGTTCTGACTGCGAATCACCATTAGTTGATGAGATTATATTTCGATATGGGATTGGCTTACGGTGCAAATAGAATGCATAACAACGCATTGAATCTTCACAATCAGGCTGTGGCAATCCGCGAAAAGGTTCTGCCTGCCGATCACCCTGCTTTGGCTGAGTCGTACAACCACAGAGGAAACGCTTATCTCGAAATGTTGAATTTTGACGAAGCTATGAAATGGCACAACAAGGCTCTGACTATCGAAGAAAAGGTTCTGCCTGCCTCCCACCCTGCTTTGGCTATTTCATACAACGGTGTGGGAACGGTTTACGCCGCAAAAGATGATTATGACGAGGCTTTGAAATGGTTTGACAAGGCTTTGAAGATTCAGGAGCAGGCTTTGGATTCCCAACATATCGATTTGGCTCGCACATACTCCAACATAGGCGGCGTGAAAGAGGTTCAAAAGAAATATGACGAGGCTTTGACGTTCCACAACAAGGCTGTGGCTATACGCGAAAAGGTTTTGAATCCTCAACACCCTGTTTTGGCTCAGTCTTACAACGATGTGGGAATCGTTTACTTCTACAAAGAAAATCATGACGAGGCTTTGAAGTACTATGACAAGTCTTTGGCTATCTCGGAAAAGGTTTTGCGTTCCAATCACCCTGATTTGGCAACGACTTATCACAATATGGGATTGGCTTACAAGGCTAAGGAAAATCATGCCGAAGCCGTGAATTATTTGAACAAGGCTTTAGTGATTCAGGAAAAGATTTCGGATTCGTTAGATGGGGATCTGTACAAGACATACAGCAATTTGGGATTCTCATACAAGGCTTTGAAAGATTATGACAAGGCTTTGAGTATGTATCACAAGGCTTTGAAGATTGAAGAACAGCTTTCCGAACCTTTGAATCTCGATTTGGTGGATTCATATCGCAATATGGCAGATTTATACGCCGAGAAGAAAGAATATGATGAGGCTTTGACATGGCATGACAAGGCTTTGAAGATTCAAGAGCAGGTTTTGCAACCTTCGGATCTCGATTTGGTGGAGACATATAAGAGGATAGGAAATTTGCACTTCAAGAAAGAAAGTTATGATGAGGCTTTGAGGTGGTATGACAAAGGTTTGATGGTTGAGGAAAAGGTTTTGGATCCGCTAAGCTCCAAGTTGGTGGGTTCTTACAAAAACATGGGAGTCGTATTCAGTGCAAAAGGAGATTATGAGGGTGCTTTGGTTTGGTTTAACAAGGCTTTGGCGATAGAAGAGCAGGTTGAAGACCCTGATAACAATGTTTTGATTGTTTTATACGAAAGTGTGGGAAATATTCTCAAGCATGGAGAAAAATATGACGAAGCTTTGAATAATTATAACAAGGCATTGGCGGCATATAACAAGGTTTCGGATTCCGTAAGCGTCAATCTGTCGATTACATACAACAATGTGGGAGAGATTTATCACTATCAGGAAAATTCCGACGAAGCTGTACGGTGGTATAACAAGGCTTTGGCTATTCAAGAGAATTTCTTGGCTCCTTCAAGTCCTGTTTTGGCAATCACATACAATAATGTGGGAGTTGCAGCTTGTGAAAGCGGAAATTATGATGAGGCTTTGCAGTGGTATGATAAGGCTTTGAAGATTCAAGAGGATGTTTTGGATTCGGAAAGTACTGACTTGGCAACGACTTACAATAACATAGGTGTGGCAAATCACTTTAAGGGAAATCAGAACGAGGCTTTGAATTGGCTAAACAAGGCTTTGGAAATATATGTCAAAGTTTCGGGTGAGGAAAGTCCGCAGGCAAAGATAACAAAAGAGTGGTTGAGCGGATTGGAATAGGAAAAGAATATGAGAACTCTTACTATCGGCATATCGAAAGCACGATATAAAAAAACAATTTGACAAACAACGGGCGTAATTCTTGATTTGTTTCGGACACACGCCCGTTTTATTTTTCTGAAATCAAGAAAGATTTTTGCGATTCTTTGTTTCAGTCGAACGATTCTTTGTTTCAAGAAAATAAAATGGCGTTTCAGTAAATTGAAACGCCGTTTTGCTTTCTTATATTCAAGAATCGATTTACTATTTCTTCTTATTTCTTAAATATTCATCAATTCCGACAGCCGCTTTCTTACCTGCACCCATTGCAAGTATGACTGTAGCAGCTCCCATCACTGCATCACCTCCTGCAAATATGCCTTCACGTGAGGTAGCCGCTGTTTCGTCAGCTACAATTCCACCCCAATCGGTAGATTTCAAGTTTTCGGTAGTATCAACTATCAATTTGTTTGGTGCAGTTCCCAGTGCCATGATAACGCAATCTGCATTCAAGTCATGCTCACTGTCTTTCACTTCTATAGGTGAACGTCTTCCGCTTGCATCTGGTTCTCCTAATTCCATCTTTACGCATTTTACTGCCTTAACCCAGCCTTGCTCGTCGCCAACTATTTCAACCGGATTGGTCATAAAGTGAAATTCTATTCCCTCTTCTTTTGCGTGTTCTACCTCTTCAACTCTCGCTGGCATCTCTGCTTTACTTCTTCTATAGACAAGGTGAACCTCTGCTCCCAATCTTTTAGCTGTTCTTGCAGCATCCATTGCTACGTTTCCACCTCCTACAACTACGGTTACTTTTCCCGGATATATCGGTGTGTCATAGCCTTCTTTGTATGCTTTCATCAAGTTTGAACGTGTCAAAAGTTCGTTTGCAGAAACTACTCCGTTGAGATTCTTACCCGGAATGTTCATAAATTTAGGCAATCCTGCTCCCGATGCAACGTAAACTGCTGAGAATCCTTCTTTATCGAACAATTCGTCAATTGTTATGCTGCGTCCGATTATCACATCGGTTATTATCTTCACTCCAAGTTTCTTTACATTCTCTATTTCTGCCTTTACAACAGTTTCTTTCGGCAATCTGAACTCAGGGATTCCATATACCAACACTCCGCCAGGCAAATGCAAAGCCTCGAATATAGTTACGTCATAACCCATCTTTGCAAGGTCGCCTGCACATGTAAGTCCGCTCGGACCGGAACCAACTATCGCTACCTTGATTCCGTTTGCAGGTGCTATCTCTGAAAAGTTCAACTTCACTTCTCTTGCCCAGTCTGCTACGAATCTTTCCAATTTTCCAATAGCTACAGGATCGCCTTTCTTACCTAAAATACAACTTCCCTCACATTGAGATTCCTGTGGACAAACTCTTCCACATATTGCAGGCAAAGAGGAAGATTCTGAAATGATCTTAAATGCTTGTGCAAAGTTTCCGTCTCTCACCTGACGTACAAAGGCTGGTATGTTGATTGAAACAGGACATGCACTCATACAACCCGGATTCTTACATTGCAAACAACGATCCGCTTCTTCCATTGCTTCCTCTGCTGTATATCCATAGCAAACTTCGTCGAAATTAGTCGCTCTTACAATTGCGTCTTGCTCCCTTACAGGAACTCTACGTCTTTTTATTGTGTGATTAACCTCTGCTGTCAAATTACACTTATGGTCTTTGCTGTCTGTTGCAATCTCGTGTGTTTTGAACATTGCTTGTCTTCTGATTGCTTCGTCAAAATCTACTAAGTGTGCATCAAACTCTGGTCCATCTACACATGTGAATTTGGTTTTTCCATCTATGCTTACACGACACGCACCGCACATTCCTGTTCCATCAACCATCAATGTGTTCAAACTAACTGTGGTTTGGATTCCCAATTCTTTTGTAAGCAATGACACAAACTTCATCATAACCATCGGTCCTATGGCTACAACTTCGTCATATTGTTCTTTCTTTTCATTAACCAAATATTTGATTGCATCTGTTACCAATCCATGCATTCCATAGCTGCCATCATCGGTACAAACATAAAGATTATCCGCATATTCTTTCATCATATCTTCAAGAATCAGCGTTGACTTTGTTTTTGTTCCGATTATGACGTCGGCTTTCATTCCGTTGGCTTTCGCCCACTTCAATTGTGGATAGACAGGTGCTGTTCCAACTCCTCCGGCAACGAATAAGACTCTTCTATTCTTCAATTCCTCTTCTGGTAAGTGCATCATCAAAGATTCTTTTCCCAATGGACCAACGACATCTTTCAATCTGTCACCTACACCTAAGGTTGCCATTTTTTCTGTTGATTTTCCCACAACTTGGAATACTAATACGATAGTTCCTTTTGCCGGATCGTAATCACAAATTGTCAAAGGGATTCTCTCTCCTTTGTCGTCTATTATCACTATTACAAATTGTCCGGGTTTAGCTGAGCGTGCTACCCATTCTGCTGTTACTTCCATCAAGTAGATGTTTGTAGTCAGCTTCTCTTTTCGTTTGATTTCAAACTTCATATTTTCTTTTCAAATTTTAATTTCTCTATTTTATTTATCTCTTCCTCGCTTAAGGCAAGTTCTATCCTCATTTTTGTTTGTGTGGGTTTTGAAAGCAGTATTAGTACTAATGATATTGCTGAAAACAATAGGTAGTTTGGTTCTGCACAAACGAAAAATCCTATTGCTGCAATTACGGACACCATTGAGTAAAGCAATAATTTCTTCAGCAATATGGCTCTGTATTTTGTCAATTTGTTTGGTAGGTCTAATTCTTTTAGCTTTGATAATTTGCGTTTTGAAGATTTTCCTGCAGAAAATACGCACATTACCATGGCTAACATCAATCCGTAGGAGAATATTACGGATTTCATATTATAGAAACTTGGTTCAAATCCCCAAATGTAATATATCGCTGTTACGAAACCACTTATCAGTATAATATTCAACAGAGATGCATACCAAGCTCTTGTTAAAAGGTTTACATATTTTTCTATCATTTTCATAAAATCAAGATATACTTTGCAAATTTAGGCAAATAAAATCAATCAATTATTATTTAGATTGTAAAAAAAAGCAAGTTTCGGATTATTCTATACCAAGCCATTTATGTGTTTGCAGGCTTAGAGTCCAACGAGGGTTTGTTTTGATGTGTTCGATAATCAATGGGGTAATCTCTTTTCGCTTGTCCCACTCTGCTTGTAAGTAAAGATGGGTTTCTTTGTTTACTTTGTCTATATATGTTGGCAATTGAAGCAAATCTTCTGCTGTAGAAATTACTATTTTTAATTCGTGGGCGTAGGCGTAGTTTGTTTCTAATGGCATACATGCGGCTTTTGGAGAAATACATACCCAATCCCACTTGCCACTAAAAGGCAAACTTGCTGAGGTTTCAAGCCATAGCTTTTTTTCTTTTGAATGCAAGAGTTCACAAAGTGGATTTAGATTATGCAAAAGTGGCTCTCCTCCTGTTACAACAACGTTTTCTGCTTTGGATTCTTCGATTTGAGAAAGCAAATCTTCTATTGAAAGCCATTGTGCATTGTTCATATCCCATGTATTTTTACTATCGCAAAACGAACACTTAACATTGCAACCACAAAGACGGATAAAAAAGGCTGGTTTGCCTACATTGTATCCTTCTCCTTGCAATGAGTAAAACGTTTCGGCGATTGGTAAAATTCTTCCTAAGGAATATTCTTTTCTTTCTTGAATACACATAAATAAAACAAAGAAAAATAAAGGCGTAAGCCGTTAAAAACTTACGCCTTTGTTTAGTATGATTATTTATTATTCTGCTTCGTAGATTTCGTGTTTGTAAGCCTTCATTGTATTGTCCAAAAGCGATACAATAGTCATAGGTCCTACTCCTCCCGGAACCGGGGTTATTGCTTTACATTTTGGAGCTACTTCATCAAACTTAACATCTCCGATTATCTTATAGCCTTTTTCATTGTCTGCAGCTACTCTATGGATACCCACATCTATAACTACAGCTCCTTCTTTCACCATATCTGCTGTTACAAATTCAGGTTTGCCTATCGCTACAATCAAGATATCTGCTGTTTGACAGATTTCTTTTATGTTTTTAGTCTTTGAATGGCATAATGTAACTGTACAATTCGATTTCTTGGAATTTCTACTCATCAATATAGACATTGGTGTACCTACGATATTGCTTCGACCTAATACTACGCAATGTTTACCTTCTGTCTCTATATCGCTACGATCCAAAAGTTGTTTGATACCATACGGAGTTGCTGGAATATATGAAGACATTCCCAACATCATTCGTCCTCCGTTTGTTGGGTGAAAACCATCTACGTCTTTGTTTGGTGCAATCGCTTCAAGAATATGTCTTTCGTTTATATGCTTTGGCAATGGCAATTGAACAATATAGCCATCTACTTCGCTATCATTATTCAAGAAGTTTATTGTTTCCAATAGTTCCTTTTCAGTAATTGTTTCTGGGAAACGATAAACCGAAGAGGTAAATCCAACTTCTTTTGATTGTTTTTCTTTGCTTGCAACATAAGAAAGACTCGCTCCATCTTCGCCAACTATTACAGCAACTAAGTGAGGTGGTCTTTTACCTTCTGCGAGCAAAGCTTGCACTTCTTGAGCTATTTCCTCCTTGATTGTTTTCGCAACCACTCTTCCGTCAATCATTACGGGATTTTCTCTGTTTTCCATATTCCTACCTTCTTCTTATGTTTTTCATTGCATTAAACTTGCCACCACTCATCATTTTCATCATCTTACGGGTTTCCTCGAATTGTTTCATCAAACGATTTACTTCTTCTATCGAAGTACCACTTCCCCTTGCTATTCTACGACGACGAGAGGTGTCTATCTTTGTCGGATTCTTTCTTTCGTAAGGTGTCATCGAACCAATCATTGCTTCAATTGATTTGAATGCATCATTATCTATTTCGACATCTTTCATCATTTTACCAACTCCTGGTATCATTCCGACTAAGTCTTTCAAATTTCCCATCTTTTTAATTTGGGCAATCTGAGAAATAAAGTCATCAAAATCGAACTCATTTGACTTAATCTTTTTAGTAAGTTTTCGAGCCTGTTCCTCATCATACTCAGCCTGGGCTTTCTCTACAAGAGATACAATATCACCCATACCTAATATTCTTGAGGCCATTCGATCCGGATGGAAGACATCAAGATCAGCCATCTTTTCTCCAAGACCTACAAATTTAATAGGCTTATTGACTACATGCTTTATTGTTAATGCTGCACCACCTCTTGTATCTCCATCAAGCTTTGTAAGAACGACTCCATCGTAATCAATCTTCTCATTGAAAGCTTTTGCAGTGTTTACAGCATCTTGACCAGTCATGGAGTCAACAACAAACAATGTTTCGTTAGGGTTTACAGCTTGTTTAACATTGTAAATTTCCTCCATCATTTGTTCGTCAACTGCCAAACGGCCAGCTGTATCGACGATTACAACATCAAGAGATTTTGATTTTGCATATTGAACAGCATTTTGTGCAATTTTAACTGGCTCTTTTGAACCTTCCTCTGTGTAAACTTCAACACCAATCTGTTCTGCCAAAACCTTTAATTGATCTATAGCAGCTGGTCTATAAACGTCGCCAGCAACCAATAGGACTTTCTTATTCTTCTTTGTCTTTAAGAAATTTGCAAGTTTAGCAGAAAAAGTTGTCTTTCCGCTACCTTGTAAACCTGCAATAAGAATTACACTTGGCTTTCCGTTTAGATTAATCCCTTGGCTCTCTCCTCCCATCAGTTCTGTAAGCTCGTCTTTCACGATCTTAACCATCAATTGTCCCGGTTCAACAGCTGTCAATACGTCTTTACCTAACGCTTTCTCCTTAACAGTAGCACAAAATTCCTTTGCAATCGAATAACTTACATCAGCATCAATCAGAGCCTTACGAACCTCATTTAGAGACTCCGCAATATTTATCTCATTTATTTTTCCCTTACCCTTAATTATCTTAAAGGCTTTATCGAACTTTTCCGAAAGATTCTCAAACATAATA
>JAGBSA010000121.1 GCA_017632095.1 Bacteroidales bacterium
ACTGAGAGAAATCATCGATAATGACATAAAACCCAATGTTTCGATTGTGGTAAACAATAATAACAGAGCAAAACTCAGCGTAAAAACCGATGCAAATTGCGAGTTGATAGAAGATGACCAGAGTATAGCAACCCTGCAAGAAGGAACAACAAAACAACTCTTTGTAGAAAAAGGAGAACACGAGTTTATAGCACGCTCAACTGAGTATAACGACATAGAACAAAGTATAGAAAAACTTATAGACGATATTAACTCAAAATATCTCCTTAAAATAGAACTCGCAAACCAAGTACAAGAACGCAAAAACGAATATAAACTACTTCAAACCTTGGAGGGACATTTATTGCAGGTCCGTTCTGTAGCATATAGTCCCGATGGCACAAAAATAGTCAGCGTTTCAGAGACTAATACCATTAAGATATGGGATGCAAACATAGGACAATGCCTTAAAACCTTGGAGGGATATTCATGGGGTGTCAATTCCGTAGCATTTAGTCCCGATGGTACAAAAATTATCAGCGGTTCAGAGACTAAAACCATAAAGATATGGGATGCAAACACAGGACAATGCCTTAAAACCTTGTACGGACATTCAAGTTGGGTACGTTCCGTAGTATATAGTCCCGATGGCACAAAAATAATCAGCGGTTCAGATGATGCAACCGTTAGGATTTGGGGAGTGGAATAGGGCTTTTGTAGATTTTAATAAGTGAAAAAAATATGAAAGAGAAAATAAGAAATTTTTTTTTGAGCGGACAGTTTGATTATTGTGCTGTTGGCTTTGGTATTTTGAGCATTATTTTGCTTTTAGCATTTGATTGCTGTTGGCTTAATTGGCTTTTGATAGGCTTAAACGCTTTAATGGGCATAGGTTACTACCTTTATGCCCTTTATTTGTGGCTTTGCAATAAACCTAAGTTTGATTGGCACTTGATAAACGGAGCCTTTATGCGAAAAGTCTTGGTATTGGTTTTGCTAACTCCCTTTATCTTTGCCTTAATTTCCCTTTGTTGTGGACAAATCGGCAAAGGACTTGTAACAGAACAAACAGCCGAATTGACAAATCCTTTATGGGGAGCCTATTATCACTTTATCGACCCGGGAAATCAGCACATAGCAGGAGGAAATACTACTTGGCTTGCAACAATTATTGCGATTTGTGGAGTTTTTCTTTTAAATGGAGTTTTGATTTCTTCGATTGTGGGTTGGATAGACAAGAGAAAAGAAAGATACCTTCAAGGACTTGAACCTTATAAACATTTTCTTAAACGTAAAGAGCACTATGTCATAATAGGAGGAAGTGATATTGTTGAGGGAATCGTTGAGCAAATTTTTAAAACGCCACAAAAAAATGGCGAAATGCCATACATATTGATTCAAACCTCGAATAATGTAGAGGATTTCAGACACAAATTGTTTTCAGGTCTTGATATTGAACAACAAAAGCATATCATTATCCGCTATGGCAATAGAAATGTAAAAGAAGATATCGAAAAGCTCTATTTAAATAAAGCCTTAGAGGTTTATGTCATTGGAGAAGAAACTCGAACCGACGATATGGAGTCGTATCACGATACAATGAATATGAAATGTTTGGAGTTGATTAGTGAAAATGTGGAAAAAAATACATCTTTTGCAAAGAATGATAAGGATAATCGCCTTGTTTGTTATTTTATGTTTGAGTATCAAACCACATTTAATGTTTTTCAATATTCGGAAATAAGTGAGGGAATAAAGAAACGTATAAATTTCAAACCTTTTTACTATTATGAAATGTGGGCTCAAAGGGTTTTGGTTTGCAAAGAACTTAAAAACGAATCGAATTGCGAATATCTGCCTTTGGAAGGAATAGAAGGTATAAAAAAAGATGATAAAGATTATGTGCATCTTGTGATTGTGGGAATGACTCGTATGGGTACAGCCTTGGCAACGCAGGCTGCTTTAATGGCTCACTATCCTAATTTTGTTGAAAAGAACATTCGCACAAAAATAACCTTGATTGATGAGAATGCAGATAAGGAAAAGAATTTCTATATTGATAGATATGATAGACTTTTCGCTCTTTCAAATTGGTCTTATAAGGAAATGGTAAGGTCAGAGAGCGGAAAAGATGAATTAAAAACCGTTTTCAATCACACTCCTATGGAACTTGAATATTTAGGAGGAGATTTTCTCGATGTGGAATGGGAATTTATTCAAGGAAGTGTTGCACAATTGGAACTTCAAAAGTATATTTTAGACTCTATAACAGAGAAAACGAAGATGACAATCGCTATTTGTAAGGACGAACCGAGCAGATGTTTGGCAGCAGCCTTGAATTTGGAGTGGAAAATCTACGATTACGCAAAGCAAGTCTTGGTTTACAACAGATATGACGAAGCTTTGATAGAACAATTAAAGAATGAAGGAAAATATGGCATTAGTTCGCCGTTCAAAAACAAACTTAAAGCGTTCGGAATGGCGTCAAAATGTTTTAGAAAAGACATTTTGGAGGATTCAGATATGTTAGCCAAGGAATTTCATAAAGTTTATAACAAAGGTCAAGACGTTGAAATAGAAAAACTTACAGATTATTGGTCAAGTGTCTATGTTTCTAATACTTTGTGGTCACAGTTGCGTTGCGTGGAAATAAAGAATGAAGAAATAGAAGATAAGCATAAAGAACCTC
>JAGBSA010000122.1 GCA_017632095.1 Bacteroidales bacterium
AAGACTGCTTATGTTTGAATTGTTCAAACCTTTGCGATGATTTATTCAAAGCATAATCGTATGCTTTGTTGTAGTTATCAATCATTTTCGCCCAAACAAACTCCTTACTCAAACTCTTACACTCTTGTCTTAAAGCAAGTCTTTGTTCTTCGCTCATTCCAAGATAAGTCTTAATGCGTTCTGTTATTTCAGTTACGCATTTGTCGAAATTATCTTCACTTCTCAATACAACACCTATTGCTTTACTATTTTCTGTAACTCGACTTTGCATCCACAAACCAAAACCTGCAAGAGTTGTTGTCAAAGTTGGTACTCCAAAAGCCAAACTTTCCATAGGCGTATATCCCCAAGGCTCGTAATAAGATGGGAAAATGGTTAAATCGAATGCTTGTAAGAAATCAAAATAATTTTCATTTAGCACACCATCTCCCCCATTCAAGTAAGAAGGAACAAAAAGTACATTGATGTTTGAAGAATCTGCACCACCCAAACCACATTCCTGCAACCTTTGAACAATCAAATCATTATCTCCTTCAAAAAGACGGTGTGTTGAAACGAAGTTTTGGAATTCTATTTCTTGATTTGAGAAAATTGTTTCTTCGTTTCGTGCTGCTGATTCTTCGTTTCGTGCTGCTGATTCTTCGTTTCGTTTTTGCCAATACGAAGAAACGCCCATATGATTTGCAGGAACAGCAATAACAGCCACTATTTCATTCTGTTTATTCTCTGTTTTGAGCTTACAAAGCACCTCAATAAACAAATCTATTCCCTTGTTGAAGAACTCATACCTGCCGGAATTCAGGACAAACAAAGCATTGTCAGAAGGACTTTTGCCTTGAATTGTTTCTATCGTCTTTATAATTTTTGCTCTTACCCTTTGACGAATTTCATCACTCCTTTCATCAGTTGGAACCATTGAATTTTCAAATCCATTCGGTGTTACAAAGTCTGCTTTTTTATCAAAGAACTTCTCACATTCTAAATTCGTTATATCGCTTACAACGGTAAAGACATCAGAATTTTGAGCTGATAGTTTTTCTAGGGATTGTTTGGAACGCAAATTAAATTGTTGGGATAATGTATCGGGATTATAATTATTCAAAGCTTCATAAAGAGGCATTCTATTTCCTGCAAGTGAACGACCTAACACTGTTGCATGTGTTGTAAACACCGTTGCTATTTGTGGACACTTCTTTTTGAGATAGAGAATCCCGCTTCCTGTCATCCATTCATGGAATTGAGCAACTGCGGTGTCCGTTGCGTTGAAATAAAAGTTGTAATAACTTTCTATAATCTTAGCAGTGGCATAACCAAACAAACATGGCTCTATATAATCCCAACCTCCGGTAAGACTATCTAAGGAATAGTCATTCCATAACTCAGCAAATATTTCGTCCTTTTGACTAAAATATTGAGTAAAATCAACCAATATCACCATTGGTTGCTCTTCTAAGGAAGCCCATCTACCGATTCGAAATTTCAAACCCGAGCCTCTGGCATGCTTTACCCAAGAAGAAAGCATATTTTCTTCGCTCTTAAACTCACAAAGTGTGCTTTCGTCTTTACAAATATCCGGTCCTATCAATATATAGTTTGAACCAAATTTATTGGAAAGCGTCTTTGATTTGGTGGATACAACAGTGTAGATACCGCCTACTTTATTGCATACCTCCCAACTTGACTCAAAAATAAAGTCAGGAGC
>JAGBSA010000123.1 GCA_017632095.1 Bacteroidales bacterium
AATAGTAATTCTTTCAGCCTTAGGAATAAATACCTTAATCCAATTATTGAAGAACCGATATGCTAAATACATAGTTGTAGCCGCCTTTGCATTGCTTTGTGTTCACCCTGCAGCACACTCAATTCGCAATCACCCATACGAATATGTTTACTTCAATCAATTCATAGGAGGAACAAAAAATGCCTATGGAGAATATGAAATGGATTATTACTACCATTCCTTGCGTGAGGCAGCAGATTGGATAAAGGAAAATGCTAAAAAAGACAGCTTAACCAAGGGTGATAAAATTGTAGTAGGTTGTTGGCATATCCACCCTGCAACTTATTACTTCAAAGATGACACATCGAGATTCAAAGTAGAGTTTATACGTTGGGGAGAAAGAGGAAACGTCGATTGGGACTATGCAATAGTTTGTACAACCGGTATTTATCCGGAGCCAATTAAGAATGGAACATTTCCTCCTCAAAATACAGTTCATCAAGTTCAAGTCGATGGACGCCCAATCTGCGTAGTGTTGAAGCGTCAGCATAAATATGATCTTCAAGGTTTTGAAGCCTTTAATGCAAAAGACGAAGCAAAGGCAGAAGAATTTTATAAAAAAGCCTTAGTTGTAGATCCACTAAACGAGACTGCTTTAATAGGTTTAGCAGATATGTATATGAGCAGAATAAAAACAGATACTCTTGGAATGGGTTACCTATATAAAGCCACGAGATTATTGGATACGTTCTTGGAAGCAAATCCCAATCATGATATTACAAATCATATGAAAGCCTACTGCCAATATATGAGTGGTGATATTTGGTCTGCATTAGCAACTTGTGATAAAGCAATTGCCTATAATAAGAAATATGAAGCACCATACATACTTGCAGCACAATTGAGATTAAGTATGAGAGATGTGAGTGGGGCAGAGGTCTATCTTGTTCGTCTTTTGAATACAGGTATGATAGGGAATGAATTAACAGATATGCTCTTAGAGGTATTTCAATACCAAGGTTTGAATGAAGCAAACGCATATTTGAAACTTTATACCATGTTGGAAGAGTTCTATCGCAAGAAAGGAGATGACGAAATTGCAGATGAATACAAACAAGGTGTTGAAACGATAATGCAAAGAATGTATTAGTAATATGTAAATAACAAAATAATAACTTAATAACTAAAAATAATAATAATATGAGACCATTAGAAATAGCAAAAGACATTTACTCAGTAGGAGTAAAAGACTGGAATGTGAGAAACTTTCATGGTTATCTTACACAAAGAGGTTCAACTTATAATGCTTATTTGATAATTGATGAAAAGATAACATTGATAGACACTGTTAAAGCTCCATTTTGTAATGAGTTTTTGGAAAGAATAGCACAAGTTGTTGAGCTTTCAAAAATTGATTATGTGATTTCAAACCACGTAGAGATGGATCACTCGGGTTCAATGCCTGAAATAATGAAGCATTTGCCTAATGCAACAGTTTTAACTACTGCAGCGGCCGAGAAAGAACACAAAATGCACTACGATACTGCAAATTGGAAGATACAAACTGTCAAGACAGGAGATACAGTTAAAATAGGAAAACGTTCATTGACCTTTTTGACAACACCTATGGTTCACTGGCCGGACAATATGCTTACTTACTGTCCGGAAGATAAGATTTTGTTCTCAAATGATGCCTTTGGACAACACTTGGCTACCTCAGAGAATTTTGACGATGAGCTAAGCCTTGACTTGATTCTTTCAGAAGCTAAGAAGTATTACGCAAATATCGTTATGCCTTACTCATCACAAGTAGCAACTGCTTTGAATGCTGCATCAGGATTGGATATTAAGATGATAGCACCGGGACACGGTATAATATGGAGAAAGAATCTTCCTGCGATATTAGAATGTTATACTAAGTGGAGCAATCAAGAAAAAGAGAAAAAGGCAGTTATAGTATTTGATAGCATGTGGCAAAGCACTGAAAAGATAGCTTATGCTGTTAGAAACGCATTTGAACAAGCCGGTTACTCATTCAAGTTCTATGATTTGAAATCTAACCATGTTTCAGATGTGATTACAGATTGCTTAGATGCTGAATACATTTGCGTAGGTAGTCCTACATTGAACAAAAACATTATGCCAAGTGTTGCAGCTATGATGACATACATTCAAGGTTTGGTTTGCAAGGGTAAGAAAGGTGTATTGTTCGGCTCTTATGGCTGGGCACCGCTTAATATGAAGGTAATGCAACGTTTCTTTGATGAAAGCTTTATTGAAACTGTTGCTACATACAACGTAAACTTTGTTCCAAGTCAAGAAAAGTTGAAAGAAATAACATCAGATTTGGTTTCAAAACTTTAATTTGCTGAAATAAATTACTGAAATAAAGTTTTGATATAACTAAAAAGGCGACATCAATTAAGATGTCGCCTTTCTTATTTACTTAAATGCTTTATCTACTAGAATATGTATTTAAGACCGAATGCAAAACCTTTAGCATAGAAACCTACTTCAGGCAAAACTTCCAATGCTGGTCTGTAATCTAAAGATATTGCCAAAGGAACACTAGGTATCTTCCACTCAACACCAACTATTGCTTCGATGTCAAGACCGAAAGCAGCGTCATGGTGTTCTGAAACTTTCCAAGAACCTAATCCAGCACCAACTCCGTAATACAAAGTAAAGTCACTGCCAAGACCATGATTCCATTCGTACAATCCTGCAACTTGGAATCCGTGATTATGCAAGTGTCCTCTGAAGTCTAAAGAAGTTCCACCCATGTATTTCTTTACTTGTAAACCGTAGTCGAAACCTCCAACAACTCCGACTCCCCAACCTTGAGCATTAACCTTTGACAAAGGTAAAGCAGTCAAAACTGCCAAAACTGCTACTAAAAAAATCTTTTTCATACTCTTAAAATTTTTAGAAGTGAATAAATAAATGAATTTTCGCAACAAAGGTAATAAAATAGTTTTAATTCTATATAAATAAAACCATGTAATTTATCCCCATTGTATTGTTAATAATCGAAATAAGTAATCAAAGTTTTGTAATTCATATTATAAGAGTCTGTTTTACTAATATTTGACTATGTTTTGACAAAACGAAGAAAGAAAAAAAATAAAACTTTATTTCAGTAAAATAAAACAAAGAATTATTTTGAAAAAACAAAGATTTTGTAAAATAAAACCAAGTTTTTGTTTTGTATTGTTTGAAGATGGACTAATTACCCCAAACTTTCAAAGTCTTTTGACCGGATGTTGTAACAAATCTTCTTCCGTTTGGACTCCAATTTACAGAGGTTAGATTATTGTCCACAGCCACTTCTTTCAAACATTCTAAGGTTTGAGCATCATAGATTCTTACTCCAAAATCTTGACCTCCTGCAATTATATATTTACCATCTTGACTATAACTTGCTGAAACAACTCTATGTCCATGGAAATCTTCTTTTGAGTATAGTTCTTGCCCTGTATTAGCGTCCCATACCTTCATTTTACCATCAAAACCTCCTGTTACTACACGATTTCCATCAGGACTGAAATGTGCAGAATAATGTCCGTAATTATGCCCTACAAGATTCAGTAATATATTTCCTGTATTTGCATCTAATATTTTGACAGTTGTATCGCTTGCAATGCTTGCTAAACGAGAGCCATCGGGGCTATAAGATACACACATTCCATATCTAACTTCCGAAGAACTAAATGTACTAATA
>JAGBSA010000124.1 GCA_017632095.1 Bacteroidales bacterium
CAACTTTGCACCATATCCATACAACATAAAAGCCCCCGAAGAGCATAACAAGGCTAACAAAACCAAAGATATGATTGCGGGATACGACCATTGAACTGCCGGTAAGGCTTTTAAGTCGAACAACAAGAAACATGGCAAAAAGAAAATCGTTCCTAAAATATTTTGATAAGTTGTTATAGTTACAGGACTATAACTTCCAATCAAACGAGAGAGAATTACTGAATAGCCTGCTCCAGATACTACTGCAAGCAACAGCAATAACACTCCTCTAATATCAACATTAAATCCCACACCACTTTCTATACTCATAAAGCAAATACCGATAACAGATAGCAACACACCAATTATGAGATTGGATTTTATCTTTTCGCCATTGAACAACCAAAGAGCAATCGGGCTGACTACCGGTAAAGTTGCAATCATTATAGAAGCAAAACTCGCATCTACAAACTTCATGCTAAAATTTTCTCCAATAAAATATAAGAATGGCTCAAAGAATGCCAAGACAATAAACAATGGCAAATCCTTTTTCTTTATTTTTTCAAGTTTTTTAGTCAAAGAAAAAACCGAAAACATCACAATCGATGAAATACATAGTCTGATTACAAGAATAAAAAAAACAGGGAACGAAGCATCTAGCAATTGTTTTGTCCACACAAAACTGATTCCCCAAAATATCATAGAGAAAACAACTGCCAAATAGCCATAAAAAGTAGTCTTATTACCCATTTTAATCATTTATAAACTGCAAATATCCGAAAAAAAAACGAATTCAAAGTCCTTTTACTTGCAATTTGTGATACGAATCAAAGTTTTAATTTTTTCTTTCTTTGTTTCAGAAAATTAAAACGAAGAAAGATTTTTCTCAAACGAAGAAAAAAAAAGCCGTATTCAAGATTCACAAATATTAAATCATTGAATACGGCTATTATTGTAAATTTTCCAAACGACTTATGCTCGAATCCTTATTTGGAATTTTGATTACTTCGTTTCATTACCTACAGGCCTTGCTATAGATTCTCTCATCTCGGTATCAGCCTTTATATTCTGCATTCTGTAATAATCCATGATTCCAAGATTTCCATTTCTAAACGCTTCAGACAAAGCCATTGGCACTTCAGCTTCAGCCTCGATAACCTTTGCTCTCATCTCTTGTGCCTTTGCCTTCATTTCTTGTTCAACCGCAATAGCCATAGCTCTACGCTCTTCCGCCTTTGCTTGTGCTATATTCTTATCTGCGTTTGCTTGATCCATTTGTAGTTGAGCTCCGATGTTCTTTCCTACATCTATATCTGCAATATCAATTGACAATATCTCAAATGCTGTACCTGTATCCAAACCTTTTGTCAAAACAAGCTTAGAAATAGAATCAGGATTTTCCAATACATCGGCATGACTCTTTGCAGAACCAATCGCAGTTACGATTCCCTCACCTACTCTTGCCAAAATAGTTTCCTCACCAGCACCTCCAACAAGTTGTTTTATGTTTGCTCTAACGGTAACTCTTGCTTTTACTATCAATTGAATACCGTTACTTGCAACTGCAGCAACAGAAGGAGTATCCAAAACCTTTGGATTAACTGACATTTGTACGGCATCGAACACATCTCTACCAGCCAAATCTATTGCTGTAGCAGTATTAAAGTCCAAAGCAATGTTTGCTTTATCTGCAGAAATCAACGCATTTACTACACTGCGAACATGTCCTCCTGCCAAATAGTGTGCTTCTAACAAATCGCTACTCAAATTCAATCCAGCTTTCTTTGAATTTATCATTGCATTGACAATGATTGCAGGTGGTACTTTTCTCCAACGCATAAAAATAAGTTGAATTAACGAGATTCTAACTCCGTTCAACACACATTGAAACCACAAATTAACTGGCACCAAATAGAAAAATACTACTAAGAGTACAAATGCCAAAACACTAATAAACACTATTCCTCCCATAACAAAATTGTTTTTTATTTTTAATTATATGATATTTATTACTCTTGAGGTCTTACCCTAACTCTATTTCCATCTATTGCTTCAACAACAAGAGGTGTATTAGGCTCAACATAAGAAGTAGATGTATAAACTTCTATTCTTTGTTCCTTTATTTCAGCCATTCCCATAGGTGCTAAACGGGTTACAGAAACGCCTTTATCCCCTACAGCGATTTCATTCCCTATGACATTAACCTTTGAATTTATTTCCTTATTCAACGAAAACTTATTCCAGGTTTTGCTTCTAAGAGAATAAATCAACAAAGCGATACATATAGACAAGGCAACAACGATTGATATACCACCCCACAAAGCACCATATCCAACAAATACTTCATAGATTCCATATCCTAAAAGCCCAATTCCACTCAATCCTGCAATAGTTGTACCGGGGATTGCCAATAATTCAAGAATCACTAAGCCTACACCCCCTATCATTATCAATAATATCAAAAATAAATCCATATTTTCTCCCTTCTTCTTTTTATCAAAATTTTATCTCACCTCAGCTTTTAAGCCTTGTTGCAATAACATTGAGCACATCTGCTTTAATTCATCGTAACTTCCGTGCTTCACAACACACAATCCCTTATAGTGAATTATGTTTGTACAAGTCACAGCCTGCTGCTTATTCAATTTACATATCATTTGCAAACACTCAATTACAAAATCGAAAGTATGGTAATCGTCATTAAAGACTAACAACTCGCTACCGCCCTCATCTAAAACAGCAAGCAGCGTTTCACCTTCGCTTTGTATAGAAATATCATCTCGTTCCATTGCAGTTTTACATTCTTTCAGGCACATCTATA
>JAGBSA010000125.1 GCA_017632095.1 Bacteroidales bacterium
CAAGTCTTCTTTTTATCTATATCGATTCCTCATTATACCCCTATCAATACTACATCATATCTTGTTCTTTTGCAAAATCCATATAGGCTTTCGAGAATGTAAGCGAATCCTTTTCAGGATAACGCACTTCGGTAAACACTTTTGCAAGATTTTCTTGTTTAGATTCTTTTATGTATTTTTGAATTTGAGGCAGCTTTTCAAAATCTTCATACAGCCTTTCCAAGTCCTCAGAAGTATAATCTTGATATTGCTCATCGTGAACAACTGCTTCAAGTGGCAATCTTTCGGTTAATTCCGGCATTGTTGCGGGATAGCCAAGCGTAATAGTCGTTACAGGCACTACATGCTTAGGAAGATTCAACAATTCTGCAATTGGCTTAGCCATATAGGTAACTGTACCAAGATAACACGCACCTATACCAAGCGTTTCCGCAGCAGTAACCATAGCTTGCGAGCAAATAGTTGCATCAATCGTCGAAACCTGAAACCAAAGAAAGTTATTGTAAGATGGTTTCGCATTTCTAATTTCGCAATACTTATGAAAACGATTCACATCGGCACAAACCGTAAGAACAACATCAGCATTTTTCACCATAGGTTGCCCAAAGTGTAATTTACATAAAGCATCTTTGTTTTCTTGTTTTCGGGTTACTATCGTAGAATAAAGTTGCATATTTCCACAATTTGAAGCTCTCATACCGGCTTCAAGAATCTTATCTAAATCTTCTTTTTCTATCTTTCTATCTGTATATTCACGCACAGTGCGTCTTGACAACAGTGTATCCAACATTTCTTTTGACATAGTATTTCACATGTTTTATTTGCAATTCATTTTAATCCGTCTGCAAAGATACAACAAAGAATGCAATAGGTTCAAGCTTTTCACCCATCAAAAACAACTTATATCCATATAAGTATTTAATCCAATTTTCTAAATCTTTGTTTTAATTTTCTAAAACGAAGAAAGAAAAAATTAAAACGAAGTTTCAGCAGAACAAAACGAAGATTCGTTTGTTCTCTTTTCATCAATCATTTATTTAAGATTTGATTTCAATAATACATTTTCAAAAACCAAAAAACCTAAAATCATGAAAAAGAAACTTTTAACCTTGATTACAGCAGCGTTTTTATTCATTCCAAACGCCACAGAAGCTTGTACGGGAATAACTTTAAGAACAAAAAGCGGAGAAATTGTTGTTGGGCGTACTATAGAATGGGCTTTAACGGCTTTGAATAGCAGTTACACCATAGTCCCTCGAGGTTTCACTCAACGTTCTCTTGTTCCCAACGGAGGTAAAGAAGGAAAAGAATTTACTGCTCGCTACGGTTATGTCGGGCTTTCTGTGGAACAACCTGAGTTTATAATGGAAGGAGTAAATGAAGCAGGACTTTCGGCTGGCTTATTCTACTTTCCTAATTATGGGAAGTACCAAGAATACGTAGTAAGCACGAAACACCGCACCATAAGCGACTTTCAACTTGTTGCATGGATACTTGGCAGTTTCAAATCCATAGATGAAGTAAAGGAAGGCATGAAAGACGTGATTGTTGTGGGAATCGACCCTCGTAGCTCCACTGTTCATTGGCGTGTTGTAGAAGAATCGGGACGTCAAATCGTGATTGAAATCATCGATGGCAAAGCTCACTTTCACGAAAACACACTTGGAGTTCTCACAAATTCGCCTAGCTTCGATTGGCACTTGACAAACCTCAACAATTACGTCAATCTATTCCCCGGAAGTGCGAAAAGCAGAGCATTAGGCAATATAACACTAAGCTCAATTGGCGGAGGAAGTGGACTACTTGGCATTCCGGGAGATTTAACTCCACCTTCACGCTTTGTAAGAGCCGCCTTCTTCCAAACATCTGCACCTTTATTAAACACAAGCGAAGAAACCGTCATACAAGCCTTTCATATACTTAACAATTTCGACATTCCAATTGGCGTACAATTTGCAGATTCAAGAACAATACCGGATATTCCGAGTGCAACTCAGTGGACGGTGGTAACAGATTTGAAGAATCGTTGTATTTATTATAGAACTATGTACAATGCAGAGATAAGATGCCTGGACTTAAAAAGCATTCAATTTGACAAAGTAAAGCTTCAAACCAAGCCATTAGATGAAACAAAAACGCAACCTATCCGAAAAATAATCGTAAAAAGATAAAAACAACACACGAATCAATAGTTAAAAACCGCATATCTCTAAATGAGTATGCGGTTTCCTTTATTTAGTTTCAATCGAATTAAAACTGATAATACAGATTTAGTGTTATGTAATTATGATATTGAGCATTCTCAACCTTCACATCATAATCCTCAAACTCATATCCACCTTTACGAATACTCAATATCGAATAATTGTATGCCAAATTAAAAGACCAATGCTCTCCAAGCGAATAATTAAGTCCGCCCATAGCCAAAAGATTGAACGGTCTAAAAGGATTTTCAGCTCTACCAGCGTCTCCTCCGCCTGTTGTTTGCTCTTTTTGCGTAATCAAAACCGAAGGTGTCAATCCTGCTTTCAAGGTTATCTTGTCTGTTATTTTGTATCCTGCACTCAAAACAAAATCTACATAAGATGTAAGAATCTCTGGACGGGAATAATCCATATTTTTGCTACTTGCTTGTCTGCTTCCCTTGGTCGTATAGGCTATATCCATTTGATAAACCCAAATGTTACCTTGGTCTAATTTGACAAAAGCACCGGCATTAAAACCTATCTTATTGTAACCCGTCATTGCATCACCATCAACTTGCGAAGGAGTTAAACCAAACGAAATTCCCGCATCAAACTCCTGAGCTTGCGCAAAAGAACACGCAAATACAATTAACAAAAATAAGCAAGCAAATCTTTTCATTTTCGATTCCGTTTTTTATTTACGACAAGAAAGGATTGTAATCCTTTTCATCTTTAACTGTTGTTTCAGGTCCGTGTCCCGGATACACTATTGTAGTGTCGGATAAGGTAAGTATATTCTCTCTAATGTTTTGCAATAACAAATCCAAATCGCCTCCTTGCAAATCGGTTCTTCCTATACTTTGAGAGAAAAGGGCATCACCTGTAATGATATAAGCTTCCGCTTGGTTATAGTAGCACAAACTTCCCGGACAATGGCCAGAGCATTCTATGGATTTTAATTTTGACTCTCCAAAGTGTATCTCTTCTCCCGCAACTATTGTTTTAACATTCACCTTTTCCATATTCATTGGATTGAATCCCATAGCTACAGCTTGCCAAGCAGCGGTTTGCAATATCTCTGTTGCAGATGCAGACACTGTAAGCGGTAATCCGAATTCTTCACATGCAAATTCAGCACCACACAAATGGTCAATATGAGGGTGTGTAAGCAAGATATGTTTTACCACCAAGCCCTTTGACTTTATGAAATCTCTAATCTCTTGCTTTTCTCTCTCTGTTTGAGAGCACACATCTACCAATACACATTCCTTAGTATTGTCATACAAAACGTAAGTATTGACTCCGAAATGATTTTGTGTTATTATATCTACCATAAATATTGATTCTAATTTATCGTTTCTTCTTTTTGTTACCTTTGTTATTTAGATTTAGATGCGGTCTTTGCCCTTTGCCACAATTCCTCCATTTGTTCCAATGACATATCTGTAAGACTTATGCCTTTCGATTCAGCCATTTGTTCTATGTATTCGAAGCGTTGAATGAATTTCTTATTGGTTTGTTCCAACGAATGTGAGGGATTGATATCCATTTTGCGAGCATAATTTATCATTGCAAAGAGTAAATCTCCAAACTCTTCGCTTATTCGTTCTTTATTCTCTGCTTTGGCAACTTCTTCTTTCAACTCCCCTATCTCTTCTTCAACTTTCAGCCAAGTATCTTCGGCATTCTCCCAATCAAAACCCACTCCTGCTGCTTTTTCTTGAAGTCTGTATGCCTTGATTATTGATTCCAATCCTCTCGGAACGCCGGACAGCACACCCTTTCTTCCTTCTGTGAGTTTGATTTGCTCCCATGTCTTTCTGACATCATCAGCTGTTTCGGCAACTCTTTCTCCGTAAATATGAGGGTGGCGTCTTATCAACTTCTCACAAAGAGAGTCTATCACTGATTTTATATCGTATTTCTCATCTTCTTGACCTATCTTTGCGTAAAAGACGATATGCAAAAGCAAATCTCCAAGTTCCTTTTTTATATCTTCGGTATCGTTATCCTCTATCGC
This sequence comes from Bacteroidales bacterium, assembly GCA_017632095.1. Taxonomy (GTDB): domain Bacteria; phylum Bacteroidota; class Bacteroidia; order Bacteroidales; family P3; genus Onthomorpha. The sequence continues at coordinate 4,207 of JAGBSA010000125.1, forward strand.
TTGTGCCAACTCGTAAACTTCCTCTATGGTGTTTGGTTTCAAAGAAAGGTTGGTTTGTTTCCTATCCCACGGACACTTTTCTCTGAGTGTGTCCATTATTTCCAACAATTTGGCAAACGAGTCTAAGGCTTCCTTATATTTTTCTTGCATTTGAAATAATCATTTTCAGGGTTTAATCCTCACTCCACGAGTTTACAATTTCTGCAATCTTGGCAACATCTTGTTGTTGCATACATTTGAAGTGTCCTTTGGGGCATTTGTCATATCCTAACTTACTACAAGGACGACATTTCAAGTTCTTAACTTCGAAATTATAGGTTTTACCCTCTGCATTTTTTGCTCTGTAAGGATACATTCCAAGTTGCGGTACTGTATTTCCCCACACTGCTACTATATTCTTATCGAAGGCTGAGGCTATATGCATAAGTCCTGTGTCAGGAGTAACGATTCCCAAAGAGTGTTTCAAAAGATATGCGCTTTGATTTATATCATAGGCTCCGCAAGCATTGAATACTTTTGTTCCAACACCCTGTTCTATTGCCATAGCTTTGTTTCTGTCTTGCGGTCCTCCAAGAAGGATAATCGGTTTGCGAATAGCTTGACACAAGTCTATCATTAAATTCAACGGCATTTGCTTTGTTTCATGCTTACTTCCTACAACACAAGCCACATATCCGTTTTGAAATTCAAAAGGCAAAGCATCTCCGCCTATAGAATCTTCTTCTTGCAAAAAGTAATCAAGTCCCTTGCCATCGTTTTTTACTTCCAAATCTCTGACTGCCTCAAAATATCTGTCCACTATATGAACGGCCGGCATAAAATTAAGTTTGCAATTAACCAAAAGCCACTTACGAAAATTCAACTTTGGAAACGAGTTCGACTTTACGCCTAAGGATTTCTTTATTCTAAAACTTCGTAAATTCTTTTGCAGATCTACCACATAGGAAAACTCTTCTGAGCGAAGATTATCTAAAACCTGAGACAAATCAGACTTAAAAACGTGTAATTTATCTATGTATTTATTGTTCCGTAGAAGGCTTGCATTTTCTAATTTGGTCAAATAATGCAACTCAACTCCCTTTACCTGTTCCTTTAACGCCCTTATAACAGGTGTAGTCAAAACAATATCTCCAATAGAGCTAAATCTGATAACTAATATCTTTGTTTTTTTCATCTGTTTCTTTTATTCTCAGAGTTTAAGCATGATACCATTTTATCCAACCGAACCTTCAAGGCTTATGCTTAACAATTTCTGAGCCTCAACTGCAAATTCCATTGGCAATTTATTAAGAACCTCTTTGGCATATCCGTTTACTATCAAACCAATTGCCTGTTCTTGATTGATACCTCTTTGACGACAATAGAACAATTGGTCTTCCGATATTTTCGAAGTAGTAGCTTCGTGTTCTACTATTGAGGATTGATTTTCTACTTTTATGTATGGGAATGTGTGTGCCCCACATGTATCACTCAAAAGCAAAGAATCACATTGCGAATAGTTTCTTGAATTTTCTGCAGCTTTGTTTACACGCACCAACCCCCTATATGAGTTTTGACTTTTGCCTGCTGAGATACCTTTACTTATGATTGTACTCTTCGAATTCCTGCCTATGTGCAACATTTTCGTACC
>JAGBSA010000126.1 GCA_017632095.1 Bacteroidales bacterium
TGAGCACCCTTAGACTTTTCATTCGCCGCATCAAGCATACGATGAGTAGGAAGAATCAAGTGTGCCTTTTTAGAAACGTAAAGATTATCCTTTGGAGAAAAGCCTATGTTTTCCAAAGAAGCAACCTCAGTTTGCAAAATCAAAGGTTCAACCAACACACCATTGCCAATAAGATTCACTTTCTCCTTATGACAAATTCCCGATGGTATTATATGTAAAACATGCTTAATATTACCAAATTCCAAAGTATGCCCCGCATTCGGACCTCCTTGAAATCTTGCAACTATATCATATTGTGGCGTAAGCACATCAACAATCTTTCCTTTTCCTTCATCGCCCCATTGTAAGCCGAGAAGCACATCAATCTTATTATTCATCAATTTCTCTCTTTATTAACTGCAAAAAACCTTGCAAATATACGCAAAAACTTTGATAACACAGAATGTTTAGTCTATTTTCGAATTAAAACAACTCAAAACTACGAAATATGATACTCAACCAAAGCCATCAAAGGAGCTTTCACAACCTTACCAACTTCCATATTATACTTCTTAGCAACTTCCCTAAACAAATCCTCTGCCATAAAGCCTATACTTCCAACGATATTTATCTTATATTTATTATACGAAGAATCAGCACATATCTGTTCCTCAAAGAAACTTTCAAAAGCTTTCATGATAACCCCTTTGCAATAAACATTTGATTTATTTTCTATTGCAAAGCGAGCAAACGAAGCAAGATAAAAATTAGGAGACTCTTCCTTGTATAATTTATTGAGAAAATCAGACTCATCTCCCGTATGGATTTGAGCAAACTTCGTTGCCATATCTTCAGGCATCGTTCCACGCAAATAATCTCTCAAAATCAACTTACCGATATTCGTTCCAGCACCCTCATCACAAAGAACATAACCCAAAGATGGCACATTCTCAACAATATTCACTCCATCATAAAGACAAGAATTAGAACCTGTACCAAGAATTGCAGCAATTGCAGGCTCACGACCGCAAGTCGCTCTTGCAGCTCCTAACAAATCGCCTTCCACTTCAATCTTAGCATTCTTAAAGTATGGAGAGAACCACCCTATCACCTCATCTTGCTTTACCTTTGCCGAACATCCGGAAGCATAAATATAGATATGCTCAATACAATCCGCATAAACATTCGGCAAAATCACAGACTCGATTTCCATACGCATCGTAGTCTCGGACACATTATAGGGATTCATTCCACGCGAAGAAAACAAAGACTTTACTTGCTTATCATCCACCAAAGCCCAATCCGTCTTTGTAGAACCACCGTCTGCTATCAATATCATAAATCAACTATCGATTAAAACAATTCAAAAATTAACATCTGCAAAGATACAAAACAAATTCCTCATTTCCAACAAAGAATAAAAATAAATCCACATACAAAACAGAACTAATCCTTCCAAGACGAACAAAACCAAACATTAAGAAGATTAAATCCAATTATAAAAAAGCCAAACAAAAAAAAGGCTTGCAGATTTTGCAAGCCTTTTTCGTTTTTGTATTCAAACTAATCTTAGATGAATTTTATTTCTTTCAAAGCCTCTACAATCAAGCTGAATGTATATTCCATATCGTTGTCCAAACCAACAGAGTAACGAACTAAACCTTCGCTCATACCCATCTTCTTTTGAACATCTTCAGGAACTTCAGAAGAAGTAGATTTACCAGAACAAGAGAACAATGTACGGAAGTAACCCAAAGAAACAGCCAAGTAGCCAACTCCCTTGTTTTGCATTGCTTCCATGAATTGGTTAGCTCTTTCAGCTGTACCCAAATCGATAGCAATCATACCACCGTATCCAAATCCTTCGTTCATCATTTCAGTCATCAAAGCGTGATCGATGTGGTCTTCATTACCCGGATAGTTAGCTTTGATTCCTATTTCATTAAATCTCTTCGACAAGTAAGCAGCATTCTTTGAGTGTTGTTGCATACGAATGTGAAGAGTGTAAAGGTTCTTCAAGATAGAAGTAGAACGGAATGAATCCAAAACAGGACCCAACAACATAGCTGTTCCGTCGTTTACGTCTATCATAGCGTTGATTGTAGCAGCATCAGCACAAATAGCACCTGCCACACAGTCATTCTTTCCATTTACAAACTTAGTCATAGAGTAGATAACCACGTCAGCACCCAATTTGTATGGAGAGAAAATCATCGGAGTGAAAGTATTATCAACCAACAATTTTGCACCACCTGCTGCAGCTATTTTCTTTAATTCCGGCAAATTAGCGATTCTCAACAAAGGATTAGACATACATTCAGTATAAACAACCTTTGTATTTGGACGCATTGCACCCTTCACTTCTTCAAGGTTAGTTGTATCAACGAAAGTAACTTCAACGCCATATCTTACAATATAATTTTTCAAGAAAGCGAAAGTACCGCCATATACAGTTTGAGAAGCAACAACGTGGTCGCCGGCTTTCAAGAAGTGCATCAAAGCACAAGTGATAGCAGCCATTCCCGAACCGGTCACCCAAGCGGCCTCTGTTCCTTCCATAGCAGCAAGAGCTTGGCAAAGAGAGAAGTTTGTCGGATTCAAGTTACGAGAATACAAATAATAACCCTCAGTTTCGCCATGGAAAGTATCAGTCATAGTTTGACCATAAGGGAAAGTGAAAGTAGCAGAATCGTTGATATTAGGATTCACACCTCTTTCTGATGAAATTTGTTGCACAGCGCTGATCGCCATTGCAGGATCGAACTTTTTCATATCTTATATCTGTTTATCGTTATTTTAATCTACTAACAATTCATCGCACCGCAAACGTTCAAAACCTGACCGCTTACATACGAACTCAAATCAGAAGCCAAGAAAACACAAGCCTTAGCAACCTCTTCAGGCTTTCCGCCACGACGCAACGGAATCTTTTGTTCCCATTCCTTACGAACCTCTTCGCTCAATTGACCAGTCATATCAGTAACAATAAATCCCGGAGCGATAGCATTACATCTTATGTTTCTTGAACCAAGTTCCTTAGCAACGCTCTTAGTGAATCCGATGATACCTGCCTTAGAAGCAGAATAGTTTGCTTGACCTGCATTACCGCTTACACCGACAACGCTACTCATATTGATGATAGAACCGCTACGTTGCTTCAACATGATTCTTTGACATGCGTGAGTAAGGTTGAAAACGCTCTTTAAGTTTACGTTCATAACCAAATCCCAATCGCTCTCTCCCATTATCATCAACAAGTTATCACGAGTTATACCCGCATTGTTTACCAACACGTCGATTCTTCCAAATTCCTTAACAACAGCATCAACCAAAGCCGCACTGTCTTCAAAAGATGCAGCATTAGAAGCAAAACCCATTGCCTTAACGCCCAAAGCCTGCAATTCCTTTTCGCAAGCCTCCATATTCTCATCTCTTTTTATATCGCTAAAAGCTATATTGCAACCTTGTTTTGCATATTCTAAGGCAATTGCCTTACCGATTCCGCGTGATGCTCCTGTGATAAGAGCCACCTTTTCTTCAAGTAATCTCATTCTATATACTATTTTAGTGTTTACGACTGCAAATTTACAAACATTTATTCAAACAAAGAATTAAATATCATCTAATTTAGAACCGACCCAAAGAAAAAATCGCTTTGAGCGAAGGAAAAACCTACAAATCAAAGCGATTTTATCGTACCAACCAAACTTGAATTCAATTTTCTAAAACTTGAATTCAGTAAAATAAAATCAAGATTCAATTCATCGAAACAAAGAAAGAATCAGATTCTTCCAAACTTCAGATAAGTGTAAGCCAAACGAAAGAGCATCAAAACATTAAACCACACCGTCGGAATCAAACCATAATGTTTTTTCATAATGACAAAACGTTCCATATTAGCCTTTCTGATATTCTTACTGCTGATTCCGCCCTGTTGAAACTTGCTTACAAACAGCCCTGTGTTGCATATCTTCGACTCATCTGCCTTTTCAATTGCCGAAAGCACCCAATCGTAGTCGGCGGTTATGCGATAAGCCGTATCATACTTCGAACAAAGTTCTTTTTTTATCAATACAGACTGATGACATACGGTCATACCCCAACGAAAGCTTTTTGCTGTCAAACGCTTCGGCAAAGCAAGTCGGCGTCTTCCCAATGCCACACCATCGGAGCTTAGAATCATCGTATCACCATAGTATATATCCTGAGCCGTTTGCGAACACGCCAACATCTTTTCCAAAGTCGCAGGTTCGAAAAACACATCTCCTGCATTCAAAAACAAGACATAATCACCGCAAGCCAAGTCCAAGCCCTTGTTCATCGCATAGTACAAGCCACCATCTTTCTCACTAATCCAGCGACTCACCACATCATTGTTTTGCTTTATCACCTCCACACTGCCGTCTTTCGATGCACCATCTACAATCACATAATCTATGTTCTTATATGTTTGATTGCGTACGCTCTCAATCGTCTTTTTAAGGTCTTGCTCAGCATTGTAACAAACCGTTATAATGGAAACTTTTTCTCTCATAACGAAAGGTCTTTGTCTATTTCGGATTTCACAATATCAATCAATCTTTCATAATACCTGTTTTCTGAATACTCTCCAACAACTCTCTCTCTTGCAAAAGCAGAAAGGCTTTCAAACAACGTATCATCAGAAAACAATCGTTCAATCGTAGACACAATTGCATCATAATCTTTGAATGAAACAATAAAACCGTTTTTGCCATTTTCAACAACATCTTTTGCAGCCAAA
>JAGBSA010000127.1 GCA_017632095.1 Bacteroidales bacterium
GTTTCTCCTGATTGAGATATTGCTATCATAACATCATTTGGCAAAATTACCGGATTTCTATACCTAAACTCCGATGCAACTTCTACTTCAACAGGGATTTTACAATAATTTTCGAACAAATACTTACCGATTAAGCCAGCATGCCAAGAGGTACCACAAGCAGAAATTAAAATCCTTCCTGCTTTTCTGAATTTCTCTATATTGTCTATTATCCCGCTAAGCTTTATTTCTTTCAGTTCCTCATTAACTCTACCATTTATACACATCTTTAGAGCTTTCGGTTGCTCGAATATTTCCTTTAACATAAAGTGAGGATACCCTCCTTTTTCTATCTCGCTTAGAGAGAACTTTAATTCCTTCACAGCATGTTCTACAGCAACATCCGCAAGGTTCCTTATTTCCAATTCTTTTCCTCTTTCCAATCGAAGGACTTCCTCATCACCTAAATAAACAACTCGTTTAGTAAACTCTATTATTGGAGATGCGTCAGAGCCTAAAATAAATTCATCTTCACCTATTCCAACAACCAACGGACTACCCTTTCTTGCAGCAATCAGAACATTTGTATTACCCTTTTCAAGCACACCTATAGCATACGCTCCCTCCACCTGAGCTAAAGCATATCTAACTGCATTATACAAATCTCCGCCATGCTTTTCTTTCATGTACTCTATCAACTGTACTAAAACCTCGGTATCTGTATCGCTTTTGAATTCATAACCTTTTTCCATGAGGAATTCTTTTAAGCTTGCATAGTTTTCAATTATGCCGTTATGAATCATGGCTATCGTTTTACTCTGAGAATAGTGTGGATGGGCATTTCTATCTGATGGTTCGCCGTGTGTAGCCCAACGAGTGTGCGCTATACCAATTGTTCCGCTAACATCGTTTTGAGCACAAAAAGCCTCCAAATTAGCAACTTTGCCACGAGTCTTGTAAACATTAAGTTCACCTTTTGCATTTACTAACGCAACTCCGGCGCTATCATATCCCCTATACTCCAATCGACGCAAGCCCTTAATGAGTATTGGATATGCATCTTTGTTTCCTATATATCCGACTATACCACACATAATTCTTTAGTTTTTGTTGTACTACAAAATTACTAAAAAATCCGACAAACAATGCTTAACTGCGATTTTTTTTTTACAAAACTAAAATACATTCAGAAGATTTAGTAATTTTGCAAATATGAAAACTATAGTTAGCGGAATGCGTCCAACTGGTAATTTGCATTTAGGCAGTTATTTCGGAGCATTGAAAAATTTTATCAGGCTACAACAAGAAGCCAATTGTTATTTTTTCGTGGCAGACTACCATTCTCTGACCACACACCCCAATCCAACGAACTTACACCAAAGTGTAAAAACCGTATTAGCACAGTACATCGCCTGTGGATTAGACCCAGAGAAAGCAACAGTTTACATACAGAGCCAAGTGCCGGAAGTAGTTGAGCTCTATATGTTCTTAAATATGAATGCATACTTGGGAGAATTAGAAAGAGTAACATCTTTCAAAGACAAAGTAAGACAGAATCCTCAAAATGTCAATGCGGGATTACTCACTTACCCGACCCTAATGGCTGCAGACATACTTTTACACAAAGCCGATGCAGTTCCTGTTGGCAAAGACCAAGAGCAACACTTAGAAATGACACGAACATTTGCCAATAGATTTAATCACATGTATCAAGTTGATTATTTCAAAGAGCCAATCGCTTGGAATTTTGGCAACGAACTCGTAAAGGTTCCCGGCTTAGACGGCAGTGGAAAGATGAGTAAAAGCGAAGCAGAGAGCGCGACAATATATTTAGTTGACGAACCATCTGTTTTGAAAAAGAAAATCATGAGAGCAAAAACCGATGCCGGCCCTCAGGAACCAAACTCTCCCAAAAGTGTAGAGATAGAAAACCTATTCTCACTTATGAAGTTGGTTTCAAAAAGTGAAGTAATAGAACAATTTGACAAAGCTTATGCAGATTGTTCCATTAGATATGGAGATCTGAAGAAGCAATTAGCAGAAGATATGGAAAACTTTATCGCACCAATCCGAGAAAGAATACATGAAATGGAATCAAACACAGAATATCTTTCTCGTATAGCAAAAGAAGGTTGCGACAACGCGATAGCATCAGCTCAACAGACAATAAGAGAAGTACGCTAAATCAGAGGTTTCAGAACCTTCTAAAAGATAAATTTCATAATCAGTACATATAACAAAAATGTCAGGACATAATAAGTGGTCAACGATCAAAAGAAAAAAGGGAGCTTTGGACAGCAAACGCTCTAAGATATTCTCTAAAATAATTAAAGACATTACCGTAGCAGTTAAAGAAGGTGGTACAGACCCAGATTCAAATGCTCGCTTAAGATTAGCAATTGCCAATGCAAAGGGAGCAAACATGCCAAAAGACACTTTGCAAAGAGCAATCAATAAAGCAGGTGACAAAAACACAGCCGCGCTTCAAGAATTAACCTTTGAATGCTACGCACCTCACGGCATAGCAGTATTTGTTGAATGTTTGACAGACAACAACAATCGTTCAGTTGCAGCAGTTCGTTCAGTGTTCAACAAATTCGGAGGAACGATGGGAACAAACGGCTCATTGAGTTTTATATTCCAACGCAAGGGAGTGTTCCAAATCGCAATTGGAGAACAAGATGCTGACGAATTAGAAATGGCACTTATCGAAGCAGGCGCTGATGAAATAGAAAGAGAAGACGACTACTTCACAGTGTATACAAAAATGGAAGACTTCGCAACAATGCAAAAAGGATTGGAAGAAGCCGGAATCGAGTGTGAAAGTGCCGAATTGCAAAGAATCCCTAACACAACCACCGAACTATCATTAGAAGATGGTAAAAAAGTAATGAAACTCATCAACACGTTAGAGGAAGACGATGATGTACAAGCAGTATATCATACATTAGAGTTGACAGAAGAGTTGATGAACGAAGAATAATCCAAAACAAAGTAAATATATACCCGCAACGACTCCCCCAAAACAAAAGGTAGCGTTGTGGGTATTTTGTTATAAAACACCTAAACAAAGAAATGCTTTACTTAGTTCCCACCCCAATAGGCAATCTCGAAGACATGACATACCGAGCAGTGAATGTGCTAAAATCTGTCAACCTTATATTAGCAGAAGACACCAGAACATCACGACCATTGCTCAATCACTTCGACATACATACACCATTACAAGCTCATCACTTGTTCAACGAACACCAAAGCGTCGAATCCATAGTACGAAGGCTGAAAGTAGGAGAAGACATCGCACTGATAACCGACGCAGGCACACCCGGAATATCCGATCCCGGCTTTTTATTAGTAAGAGAATGTGTAAAGAATGAAATAGAACTTACAGTCCTACCCGGAGCAACAGCATTCGTTCCAGCCTTAGTAGCCTCCGGCCTGCCATGCGACCGATTCGCCTTCGAAGGATTCCTTCCTCACAAAAAAGGACGCCAGAGTAAATTAGACGCATTAAAGCAAGAGCAACGCACAATGATTTTCTACGAATCTCCACACAGAATTGCAAAAACCTTAGAGCAGTTTTGCGAAGTCTTTGGCAAAGAACGCCAAGCCTCAGTTTCGAGAGAAATCAGCAAGAAGTTTGAAGAGAACCTTAGAGGCTCACTTGAAGAACTTGCATCACACTTTAACGACAAGACACCAAAGGGAGAGTTTGTCATTATCGTAGAAGGCTGCGATGCAATAAAAACACAGAAAAAGAGTTATAAGGATAAAGAAGAAGACTAAAAAGAAATAGCGAAATATTACCAAAATGAGAAAAATCAAAACAGCCATTAGTGCTACATGTTTGTTGATTGCATTGTTTTCTACATTTATCACATTCGCCCAAATTGGAGGAACAAACTCCTATTCCATACTAAATCTGAAACACAATGCAAGAAATGCAGCCTTAGGTATGGATTTTCTACCCTCATTTTGCGATGATATAGGCGTTGCTATCTCGAATCCCTCTAGCATAAGCCCACTTAACCACGGTAACATCTCATTAAGTTACACCAATTTTTTTGGAGACATAAACCAAGCCTCGATTGCCACTGCCTACAACACAAAAAACATAGGCACATTCGCCTTAGGCTTACAATATCTCAACTATGGCAACTTCGATATGACCGAAGAGAATGGCGATGTAACGGGACGTTTTACCGCAGCGGACTATGTGTTTATCCTTTCTTGGAACAAAATGCTTGATTCCAACATATATATAGGAGCAAACCTCAAACCCGTTTTTTGTCAGTACGAAAGCTACTCCTCATCAGCCATTGCAATAGACTTAGGCGTCAGTTACCAATCCGACGACAGAACATGGGCATTATCTTTCCTTGCTCGAAACATGGGAACACAGATAACAAGATTTGCAATCGCAGATGCAACACTACCATTCGAGTTACAACTCACCGCATCTAAAAAATTAGCACACGCACCCTTTGTTGTATATCTCGGATTGAACAATCTGCAAAAATGGAACATAAGAGAAGAAGACCCACTCAACCCAAGAGACGAAGTAGACTTGAGTGGAAATGTTACAAAGGAAAATAAATTTGCAGGATTTACCGATAACCTGTTTCGACATGTGCAAGCAGGAGTCGAATTCGTCCCTTCACAGCATTTTTACATCGCTTTAGGTTACTCATGGAAGCAAAACCGAGAGATGAACTTGACCGACGCATTCTCTATCGCCGGTTTGTCCTACGGATTCGGTATAAACTATCGACAATTCCGCATTGCATATTCACGTTGTGAGTATCACCGTTATGGCTCTCCAAATTTTGTCAGCCTTTTAATCAAGCTATAACCACATAGCTTTTTCACTCATTCTCATACAATTTACAACATCTCACTCCAAATCTTCGCTTCGCTCTTAACGAAACTTTGTTTTAATTTTCTAAAACTTGAATTCTATTTTCTAAAACGCCGTTTCGTTGATGCTCAAACTTCGTTTCGCCAGAAGGGATTCAAGAATTGGCTATCCGAAACCGAAACTCATTCTGTAAAATCCTTACTTTAGAATTATTTTACTAAAAATCAAAATTTTTTCTGCTTGATAATCAGTGTCATTACGAGAAAAGTGAAAA
>JAGBSA010000128.1 GCA_017632095.1 Bacteroidales bacterium
CCGAAATCAAAGACCTATCAAATATAAACATAAAAGAATTTGATATGGTAGCCATGTTCAGCCCTATAGGAGTGAAAGCATTTACACATAACTTCCCAGAATCAAATCACGAAAACATATTGATAGCTGCATTCGGTACAACCACACAAGCAGCCTTGAAAGCAGCAAAACTAAAATCATACATACCGGCACCAACTCCCGAATACCCATCTATGGTTATGGCTATAGACAAATTCCTTTCCCTTTCAGAACAAGAGAGAGAAGAATGGATAAAGGAAATTGAGGCACAAAGCAAGAAACGCACTAAGAAAGCAACCACAGAAAAAGCACCTGCTAAAAAGACAACCACAAAAGCAACTACTAAAACCACAACAAAATCCGCCGCTACAAAAACTACAAAAAAAGCAAGTGAAACAACAACAAAGAAAACAACAAAGAAAACAACTGCAAGCAAAACAACAAAGGCAGCAAAAGATGCTTAACACATTACCACAGAACGAAAGGAAAGCCTCTCTATCTGAAACAGAGAGGCTTTTTTCGCAAGGAGATAAATTCATGGCCTATCCTTTCAGTGTCAGATTCATAACATTGGAAGAAGAAACTTGCAGTGTATCCGTTCTACTCACATCTCCAAAACGCTATCAAAAGACTGCCGTAAACAGAAACCGAGCAAAACGACTGCTAAGAGAGACCTACCGAAAGAACAAACAGATTATACACCAAGCAATCGAAAAACAAAACAAACGACTCGTTGCAAGCATAAGTTTAGTCTCAAAACAACTACCCACATATCAACAGACAGAGAAACGAATGCTCGAAATCCTGAACACAATCGCAAAAAAAATAAGCCATGAGAACGATTAAGAAAATCTTTTCTTGGTTTTTCATTCTTCTTATACGGTTTTATCAGACTGCGATTTCTCCACACACCCCTGCAGCTTGCCGATTCACACCCACATGCTCGCAATACGCACTTGAAGCAATAAAGAAACACGGACCGTTCAAAGGACTTTGGCTTGCAATCAAAAGAATACTGCGTTGCCACCCTTGGGGAGGAAGCGGATACGACCCCGTACCCTGAGGAAACAAGCTTTCAAGAAAACGAAACAAAGAAACAATACAACAAAACGAGCGTTCGGAAATGCAAAAGCAAGTCGAACGCTCGTTTTTATTTACTTTATGTATCTAATGTCAATAAATCCGTATAACAGCTCGGTTATCTCTATCTTGACTCCATTGGACTTGCCAACACCTTCCGTCAATTTTGTCTAACATAATAAAGTTGTACATATTTTGAGTTTTGTGTAATTCAAACCTTCCGCAAATCAAGGTATCCCCAAATACACGTTGGGTAGTGCTAAGTACAGTTTCGTATCTATAATCTGAACCTTTTACTGAATATTGTACCTGCCAAATCTGCCCTGTCGCTGTATTCAATTTCAAAAAAGTCCACATGTTTTCTGTAGGGTAAAGTTCGTAACAAGGCTCTCTTAGTTGTCGTCTATAAGTTTCTAAATATTGAAATAGCAAACTATCTTTTGTATACATTGAATCTTGAGATTCTTGTTTTTCCTGTGCGTACAATCCCGCCGAAAATAAAACTGCGAATAATAAACCAATGATTTTTTTCATACTTACAATTTTTAATTATTATTTAATTTCGTTTGTCTAAATTTCAATGTCGATATGTTTTTTTGAAATTTAATTTTGCTTTCAGATTGTAAAGATATAAAACTTTCATAAACCGACAAAATTTTCTCTCGCAAAGGTCGCAAAGCCGCAAAGGCTGACTTCTAAGGACAACAAGTCAACAAGACTACGAGACAACAAGATTTGTGGACTTTGCGTCTTTGCGAGAGACTACTGAATCTTACTATTGGAATTTCTCCGGTAAGTGATAATGGTATTACCGCTTACTGATAATAGTATTATCACTTACTGATAATGGTATTACCACGGCGTGATAATGGTATTATCTCTTTGTGATAATGATACTATCACGCCGTGATAATCGGATTATCACGGCGTGGAGATTTTTTGATAATAAGTTTGCGGTTCTTCAAAGCTTGTTTTGCTTATCAGAAATCAGGCAGGGTCATCGTTACGGTAGGTATCAGCAACAGCCAACCAAGGATTACCATTGCCAAGATGAACTTCCAAGAGAATCGAACCCACTTTGCGTACGGAATTCGAGCCAATCCCAAGACTGCAATCAAGACTCCCGATGTCGGAGTAATGAGATTTGTGAATCCGTCGCCTATGTGGAATGCGGTAACAGCAGATTGCAACGATATTCCGGTCATATTTGCTATCTCGGCAAACATAGGCATCAACATCGCAGCCTTTGCCGTTCCGGAAGTGATGATTGCGTTCAATACCGATTGAAAGCCGTACATTATAGTCAAGGCTCCGATTTGTCCGCTGCCCGAAATGGCTGATGCCAACGAGTTCAAAAAGGTATCGATTATCTTTCCGTCTTCCAAAATGATGATTATGCCGGATGCCAAACCTACAACCAAAGCTGCCGAAAGCATATCTTTTGCTCCTGCGATAAAGAGTTTTGCGATTTCACTTGCGTTTTTGCCCAAGCTCATACCGCTTACGATTGCCATAGCGAAGAATAATGCCGCTATCTGTTCGAATCCCCACTCGAAACTCATCACTCCGACCACCACATAGACGATGGTGAATATCAAAACGCTGAGTGACAACATCTGCATCGACTTTCGTATCATGAACCAACCGATTAAAGCGAACAAAACGGTTGTTATGATTACTGTAAGGCTTTGTGTTGTGATGCAGAAAAGGATTTGCACAAGCAAGCTCAAACCAAACGCCCACCAACAAGTCTTTGAGGCTTTCACTGCTTCGAGTCCTGCTGCCGATTCTTTGTTTTCTCTCCAATAGGCGTCGCTTTCGTACATTATGGACTTGGTCGGGTTCTTTTTAATGCGGTTTGCGTACCACAAAACAATGGATATGCCTATGAAAGTGATGATAAACCAAACGACAATTCTGTATTCGATTCCCGAAAACATCTTTATGCCGGCAATATCTTGGGCAATTCCGAGTGTGAAAGGGTTCAAGACACAACCTGCAAAGCCGAGTCCTGCCGCCAAAAAGCAAAGACAGACTCCTGTGATAGAGTCATAACCCATCGAAATGGCGAGTGGAACGAATATGGCAACGAATGCAATCGTTTCTTCGCTCATTCCGAATATCGCACCAAAGAGTGAGAACATCGTCATGACGCAAACGATTATCAGATTATTGACTCCAATTGCCTTGAACAAACGATACTTTTCCAACTTGCCGGATTTGTTCAAAAAGGTCTGCACTCCCATATCTATTGCCTTGGTTTCGTTCAATATCCAAAAGGCTCCGCCCAATATAAGCAGGAAAGCAATGATTCCGGGTGCTTTTTGAAATCCTTTGAAAAAGGCAGACATTATTTCCCATGTTTGAGGTGCTTGTTCGACTTGGGAATATGAGCCGGGAACGATTTGATTCACTACCTTTCCTGACTCAGTTGTTACTGCCTGTCTTGTGAATTCTCCTGCCGGAACGAACCATGTGGCGATTGCGGCAAGGATTATCAGCAAGAAAATAATGACATAAGTGTGTGGTACTTTCTTAAACATTGTTTTGTGTTTTGATTAAATTTCCTATTTCTTTCTTTCGCAAATGCGAACTGACGATGCTCAAAAGCAAGAACAAGACTGCAAGAAACGAAGCGGCTCTATAGATATAGTTTCCGTAGGTTGCATAGAATGTTATCTTGTTTTGCGGTATCAATTCCTGCTTTATCACTGCTTCTTCCCAATATGCGGTTTGTTGAGTTTGCTCTCCTTTTGGCGAAACAAAGCACGAGATTCCCGTATTGGCACTTCGAGCTATCGGACGGCGTGTTTCAATCGCACGAAGCCTTGTAAATGCGGCGTGTTGTCTGTGTCCCGGACTGTCTTTCCACCATCCGTCGTTTGTAATTATGAACAGAATTTCCGCACCCTTTCTTACAAATTCCGCAACATACTCTCCGTCCACCGATTCGTAGCATATCATTGTCGCAGTCTTTGGTTTCGTTTCACTTGTAAAAAGAATCGCTTCCTCATCTGTGCCAAGCGTTCCGACCGTTCCTCCCAAATCCAATGCCAAATCGCCAAGAAAACCAAGTGCAGACTTAAACGGCATTTTTTCGACAAAAGGTGTAAGTACGCTTTTATGACGCAACTGGCTTGGAACTTGATCTGTGTCTCGGCTTATCTTGATTGCGATATTGCAACATTCGTAATAGCGGTTCGAAACATCGCGAAAAGGTCTTGCCGCTTTGGTTACGACGCCTTCGGGCAGGATTCTGCGAGACGACATGCCTGCAATGATTTCGGCTTTCGGGTATTGGTTTTGAAATTTCCTCAGATAATCCACACTCGGCGAAGATTCGATTCTTTCTTCCCAAGCATAGTCTTGCAGACAACTTTCAGGGCAGAGTATGAAATCAGTGTTCGGTGTTATTTCTCTTGAAGTTAATTCCACAACCTTATCACATACTTGTCTCGGACTTAAATCGTATTGTTCGTTATAAGGATCCAAGTTTGGCTGAACGGCAATCACTTCCACAGCTTTGCCTTGTTGAGGAACG
>JAGBSA010000129.1 GCA_017632095.1 Bacteroidales bacterium
CGAAACAAAAATTAGAAGAATCGCAAGGCAAGAGAGAAGAATAAGCGATGAGCTTTGAGCGGTGAGAAAGGAGCTTTGAGAATTTTTAAGTTGCGTTTTTTTGTACTGAAACGGCGTTCGAGAGATTTTGAACGCCGTTTGCGTAAATTATCACGCCGTGATAATATCATTATCACTTACTGATAATACAATTACCACTTACTGATAATACCATTATCACTTACCGGTAATACCATTATCACTTACTGATAATACCATTACCGGTAAGTGATAATCTTTTGAAACTTTGTTTGAAGATTTTTTCTCTTGCTTTGCGTTTTTTGAAACATGCTTTTTCGCTTTTGTAAAACAAAGAATGGATTTTTCGAAAAAATAATCGGAAAATAACAAGGCTTCGTTTTATTGTAGTATCTTTGCAGTAGCAAATAATTAAAAACAATAAATAAAATGGAAAATCCAAAAGATTACGGATTCAATTCTCAATTGATTCATTACAGTGGCCATCATGACCACTATGGTTCAGCAACCGTGCCTATATATCAAACTTCTACGTTTGCTTTTGAGTCGGCTCAAGATGGTGCAGATTGCTTTGCGGGTGTTAAACCGGGATATATGTACACTCGTATAGGGAATCCAACGGTTAAGGCTTTGGAAAGACAAGTGGCTTTGTTGGAACACGCTTACGATTCTGTGGCTTTGGCTTCGGGAATGGCTGCTGTAAGTTGTGTTTATCTTGCTTTGTTGAATGCAGGTGACCATGTTGTTTCTTCTTCTGCTGTTTATGGTGCGTCAAGAGTGTTGATGGAACAACATATGTCTCGCTTTGGTGTTGAATCAACTTATGTTAACACTGCGGATATTGAGGCTGTAAAGGCTGCAATCAAGCCTAACACTAAGATGATTTACGTTGAGACTCCTGCAAATCCTACTATGGAGATTAGCGATATTGAGGCTTGTGCTGAGATTGCTCATAAGATTGGTGCTTTGCTTGTTGTTGATAATACTTTCTGCTCGCCTTATTTGTCTAATCCTATAGATTTGGGTGCTGATGTGGTGCTTCACTCGATAACAAAGTTCATTAACGGACATGCGGATATTGTTGGCGGAATCGTAGCTGCAAAGGATGCTGATGTGTATGCTAAATTGCGTGGTGCTATGGTGAACTTTGGCGGAAATATGGACCCTCATCAGGCTTATCTTGTCATAAGAGGTTTGAAGACTTTGGGCATCAGAGTGGATAGAGCTCAAGAAAATGCAATCAAAGTTGCCGATTTCTTGACTACATGTGAGCAAGTGGAATGGGTGAAATATCCTGGTTTGGAATCTCATCCGCAATATGATTTGGCTAAAAAGCAAATGAATGGTCCGGGAACTATGATTAGCTTCTCGATGAAGGGCGGTTTGGAAGCCGGACGTGCTTTGATGGATAATGTAAAGATGGCTATTTTGGCTGTAAGTCTTGGTGGTGTGGAAACGCTTATTCAACATCCTGCATCGATGAATCACTCTAAGGTTCCAAAAGAAGCAAGGGAGTCTGCCGGTATTACTGATGGTTTGGTTAGATTCTCTGTCGGCATCGAGAATGTTGAGGATATTATCAACGATTTGAAACAAGCGTTTGAGAAAATCAAATAAGAATATTTAGAATTTTTGTATAGGGTTTTGTAAGACTTAGATTAAGTTTTCTTACTCGGCTCTATGAAAAAATAAAATGAGGATTCCGTTTTTGGAATCCTCATTTCGTTTTATTGAATCTTTATTTTAGAAATCTCTTTCTTTGTTTCGTTTTGCTGAAACTTTGATTTACTTTTCGATTCTTATACGTGCATCAACCGCAACTACTGCTGTTGGTGAACCCAACAAAGGATTCAAGTCCATTTCTGCAATTTCTGGTGCTGCTTGTACTAATGCTGCAACTCTTGCTATTTGGTCAGAATACAAGTCTTCATTTACAGGGTCTTGTCCTCTAACTCCTTGAATAATCTTGTAACCTCTCAAAAGTTTTATCATTGCTTTTGCTTCTGCAA
>JAGBSA010000130.1 GCA_017632095.1 Bacteroidales bacterium
CCTGCTGAGGTTATCGAAAGAGAAATGGAAGTTTACAGAGCTCAAGTAAGAGAAGAAGGCAAACCTGAAAACATGGTTGAAAAAATTGCTGAAGGTAAACTTAACAAGTTCTTTAAGGAAAGCACATTGCTAAGCCAAGAATATACACGTGAAGCAAAAGTTTCTGTAGAAGAACACTTGAGAAAAATAGATAAGGATTTGACAATTTCAAGTTTCCAACGTGCAGAATTGGGAGAATAATTTGTAAATTCTAAATAGTGAAGAGGGCGTGTCAAAAACGAAATTTGGCATGCCCTTTTTTGAGTTTTAAGAATCCGTTTTTGAAAAGAAAATACGGAATTCAAGCAAGAGGAAGATGAATTAAAGTTCTAACAAAATAAAATCAAGTTTTAGAAAATTAAAACGAAGATTTAGCAAATTAGAATCAAGATTCATTTTGTTGAAACGAAGAATCAGTAAGATTGATTTAAGGAATAAAAATAATGCTTTCTTGAATTGAAAAACTTATCATGGAAAAAGTAAAAGCAAAGAAGTATCTCGGTCAGCATTTTTTGAAAGATGAAAGTATTGCAGAGCGAATTGCGTTCAGCCTTATAGGGAATCGACCTGTTTTAGAGATAGGTCCGGGAATGGGAGTTTTGACAAAGTATCTTTTGAACAATCCTTCGGTAAATGAACTTAAAGTAATAGAAATAGATACCGAGAGTGTTGCTTATTTGAAAGAGAATTACCCTGTTTTAATCCCGAATTTGATAGAGGGAGACTTCCTTAGAATGGACTTAGATAATATTTTCGCAGAACAATACGCGATAATGGGAAATTTCCCCTACAATATATCAAATCAGATTTTGTTTAAGTTGTTCGAAAACCGAGAAAAGGTAACCCAATTGGTTGGAATGTTTCAAAAAGAAGTTGCAGAGAGAGTTGTGGCATCAAATGGCAGTAAAACCTATGGCATACTTTCTGTCCTCCTTTCAGCGTTCTACGATAGAGAATACTTGTTTACAGTCAATGAAGACGTATTTGCACCACCTCCAAAGGTGAAATCTGCAGTTATAAGGCTGATTCGTAATGATGTAAAACAATTAGATTGTGATGAATCTTTGTTTGTAAGAATCGTAAAGACTGCTTTCAATCAAAGACGTAAGATGTTACGTTCGGCATTGAAGCCTTTAGGACTTTCTCTCGAAAAGATAGAAGATTCTTTGCTTACATTGAGAGCAGAACAATTGACAACTGAACAATTTATTCATATAACAAAATTATTAAGTAATGATTAGTTTGGCTTATATATTGGAAATACTTTTCCTTTCAGTGGCTTTGTCCATGGATTCTTTCACTGTGTCCATTACATGTGGATTGCAGAAAACGCTGACAAAGAAAAGAACATTCTTGCTTGCATTTAGCTTTGCATTTTTTCAAGCATTGTTGCCATTATTGGGGGCTTTGCTTGGCGATGCTTTCAGTTCGATCATGTCAAAAGCAGATCATTGGATAGCATTTGCCTTATTGTTTATAATAGGACTTAAGATGATAATGGACGGACGAAACTTCAAGTTGAAAGAAAAAATCTTCGATGTTTCAAGTCTTAAAGTCATAATCTTACTATCATTAGCCACAAGCATAGATGCTTTCATTGTTGGAATCAGTTTTAGTATGATGTGGACTATAATGCAACAAGTGATAGCTATATTGGCAATATTTATTGCTACATTTTTGTTCTCGTTTATGGGAGTAAAGATGGGAGAGAGAGTACACTTTATAAAACCAAGAATTGCTTTGTTTTTGGGTGGAGCAATCTTGATATTGATAGGAGTTAAAACACTTATTGAACATCTGTATTTTTAATTCATAAAGATATAACTTGATAATATTTAACGCTTATGCTGCATTTCGATACCGATTATATGAGAGGAGCTTGCGAAGAGATAATTCAAAAACTTGTAACAAGCAATTTTGAACAGACTGTAGGATATGGTTTAGATGAATACTGCAAAAGAGCTAAGGAATTGATACTTGAAGCTTGTGGGTTGGAAAAAGGAGATGTGCATTTCTTAGTCGGAGGAACACAAACCAATGCAACGGTGATTGATGGCTTGCTGTCAAAACATCAAGGTGTGCTTGCAGCAGATACAG
This sequence comes from Bacteroidales bacterium, assembly GCA_017632095.1. Taxonomy (GTDB): domain Bacteria; phylum Bacteroidota; class Bacteroidia; order Bacteroidales; family P3; genus Onthomorpha. The sequence goes on from JAGBSA010000130.1 coordinate 2,137, forward strand.
GTCATATAAATGTTCACGAATCCGGTGCAATAGAGGCATCGGGACATAAAGTCCTTGCTTTGCCTTCGTATAATGGAAAAGTAAAAGCAGAGGATGTAGAAACCTATATCAAGGAATTTTATGCCGATGAGTCGTTCGAGCATATGGTTTTCCCGGGTATGCTTTATATAAGCTTTCCTACTGAAATGGGATCGGTCTATAGCTTACAGGAATTAAAGCAACTTTATACTGTATGCAAGAATGCGGATATTCCTCTTTACATTGACGGAGCGAGAATGGGGTATGGACTTATGGCAAAGGGGAATGATGTAACATTAAAAGACATAGCAGAAAATTCAGACGTCTTTTACATAGGAGGAACAAAAGTTGGTGCACTTTTTGGCGAAGCTGTGGTTGTGCGAAACACAAAATACTTACGTCATTTCTTCCCTTTGATAAAACAACATGGAGCCTTGCTTGCAAAAGGTCGCCTGTTAGGAATGCAATTCGAAACTTTATTTACCGATAATTTGTATTTCAGATTATCAAAGAATGCAATAGACAGGGCAATGGACATAAAGCGAGCATTGATTTCAAAAGGCTATGAACCATATTCTGATTCTACCACAAATCAACAGTTTTTTAATATGCCTAATGAAACAATCGATGCCTTGAAACAAAATGTCAGTTTTGAGATATGGGGAGCCAGAGGAGAGAAACAGTCATTGGTAAGATTCGTTACAGATTGGTCAACAACAAAAGAAGATGTCGATAAATTGATTTCCTATTTGGATTTATTATAACAAAGTTTCAGCAGAATAAAACAAAGAGTTATTTTTTCGGATTCAAAGATTAGAGATATGATAGCGGATAACAGCGAAAAGTATAAGCAATTGAGAGAAGCGTATTCTTGTTTTGAGTACAAGGGATTTGAATACGGTATTCAAGAAGGTGATTTCGAGATGGTATTTCACTTTTCTTGTGGAGAGCATTCTTTTAATCCGAAACATATATTCAAATCTAAGGATTTCTATTCTTTCACAGATTTGAATAAAGAGCAGTTAGACTTGCTTGTGTTCAATGTCGGAATGATTGAACTGGTAAGTTATTGGAAGGCTTTTTGTTCTAAGAAAATCAGAATCTGTAATTACTCTTTGGATTCACAGCAACAAGATTTTTGGAGAAAGATATATTTCCATGGATTGGGAGAATTTTTCTTTGTAAACGAAATTCAAACAGATATAAACAGTTTTGTAGAATTTGAATTTGAGAAAACAGAGATACTAAAACCTTGTCGTTTCGATTTGGAAGACCGATACATCGTGCCTATTGGTGGAGGTAAGGATTCTGTTGTGAGCCTTGACTTGCTTTATGGTGCAGGAAGAGATGTCAGAACGTTTATAATAAATCCACGAGGAGCAACTCTGGATTGTTGTAGCAATGCAAACATAAGCAGAGATGAAATATTAGAAGACCGAAGAACCATTGACGCACATTTGTTAGAGCTAAATGCCCAAGGATTCTTGAATGGACATACTCCTTTTTCAGCAATGCTTGCTTTCACAAGCCTTTTGGTTGCAGCCTTTTCAAAACGCAAACACATAGCTCTTTCAAACGAGAGTTCAGCCAATGAATCCACCGTAAAGGGAGAAAAAATCAATCATCAGTATTCAAAAAGTCTTGAGTTTGAAAACGATTTCCGCTCTTACGTTTCAAAATATATTTCCCCGGATTTTAATTATTTCAGTTTCCTTCGTCCATTAACCGAGTTGCATATAGCGAAACTGTTTTCTCAATTAAAGTATCAGTATGTTTTTAAGAGCTGTAACGCAGGCTCAAAGCAAGATATATGGTGTGGAAACTGCCCTAAGTGTCTTTTTGCCTTCGTTATATTATCTCCATTCTTAGAGAAAGAGGTATTGAAACAAGTTTTTGGCAAGAACTTATTTGAAGATGAAAACTTAAAGACTTATTTGTTGCAATTATGTGGCATAGGTGAGCAAAAGCCTTTTGAATGCGTGGGA
>JAGBSA010000131.1 GCA_017632095.1 Bacteroidales bacterium
GGAGAGAAACTACAAACCTTGAAAGGACATTACAAAAAGGTTTATTCTGTTAATTGGAGTCCCGACGGAAGATATTTGGCAAGCGGTTCGAAAGACAAAAACGTTATTATATGGGATGCAAAGAGCGGAGAAGAACTTCAAACCTTGAAAGGACATTACAAAAGGGTAAATTCTGTTCGTTGGAGTCCCGACGGAAGATATTTGGCAAGCGGTTCAAAAGACGGAATCATTAAAATCTGGGGTGTGGAGTAAGGATAGAAAATATGAAAACCGACATAAGCGAAAAGGAAGCGGCGTTTATTGCAGAGCATTCGGGGGAAGATGTTTCTGCCTTGCGGTTGAAGCATTCCAAGACTTCGGTCGAGGGATTGGATATATCGTTCTGCTGTCTGCAAATCGAGAGTCGCAAAAAGTTTTCTTCGAAACTGCCGTCCTTTGTCGCCCGTCCGGATTTTGTATTTCCCCCTTTGCTCAATTCGGAGCAGACTTCGAGCGAGCAGACCGCAGTTTACAAATCCGAACTCATAGCTTCGGACTGCACGATTGCCGATCTGACCTGCGGAACGGGCATCGACGCATATTTCTTCGCCCGTAAGGCACATTCGGTGCTTTGTGTCGAAAAATCCGAAGAGCTTTGCGAGCTTACGAAACGAAACTTCGAGCGTTTGAATGCGGGCAATTGCAGTTTTCTTTCGGCGGATTGCGAGTCCGTACTCTCGCAAATCGATGCCTTGGACGTTATTTTTCTCGATCCGTCCCGCAGAGACGAAAACGCACGCAGGGTTTACGCAATCGAAGACTGCTCTCCCGATGTTTCAAGCCTTGCACCGCTGCTTTTGAGCAAAGCTCCGCATGTTATAATCAAGCTTTCGCCAATGTTGGATTTGAAATCGGTGCAACGAGCCTTGCCTTGCGTGAGCGACATTCACGTTGTGTCGGTTGCAAACGAGTGCAAGGAAATCCTGATTGAGCTTCGCAGAGGTTTTTCCGCCGATTTGCGTTTTCATGCCGTCGATATAAACGATTCCGAACGCCGAATGCTTTCGTTCACACGTCCTCAGAGCGATGCGAATCCTTGTTCGGCAAACCTTGCGACGACGATTGAAGAATTTATCTATGAGCCTTCGGCTTCGCTGTTGAAGATCGGTTTGTACGGAACGATGATAGAAAAATACGGATTGAAGAAACTGCATCCTCATTCCCACCTTTTCACTTCGTCAAACCTCATAAGCGATTTTCAGGGCAGGGGATTCCGATTGCTCAAAGTACGAAAGGCAGATGCGAAGTCGCTCAAAGACATCACGAAAGCAAACATAAGCGTGCGGAACTTTCCTCAGACGGTTGCAGAGATAAGGAAGAAAACCAAGATTCGGGAAGGGGGAGATGTGTACCTTTTCTTCACGACATTGGCTCAAGGAGAGAAAGTCTGCTTGGAGTGTTTGAAGATTTGAAAACCTTATATTGAAAAATCAAAAAGACTATATATATTATGAATGTAACGATTGAAGAGAGTTGGAAGAGGGTTCTGAGTGGCGAATTCGAGAAAGAGTATTTCAAGACGTTGAGGGATTTTATTCATTCGGAGTATAGAAACAAGACAATCTACCCTCCGGCAAAGCAAATCTTCAATGCGTTCGATTCATGCCCATTTGAGAGTGTGAAAGTGGTGATTCTCGGTCAGGATCCTTACCATGAACCATCTCAGGCTCACGGTTTGAGTTTCTCGGTCCTGCCTCCGTGTCCGCCACCTCCGTCTTTGGTTAATATATATAAGGAAATACGTTCCGATGTCGGTGATTTGGTGAGTGCAAACGGCGATCTGACGGATTGGAGCAGGCAGGGAGTCTTACTGCTCAACGCAACGCTCACCGTAGAAGCCCACAAGGCAGGCTCACATCAAAACAAAGGATGGGAAACCTTTACTGACAGTGCGATAAAAGCCCTTGCGGAAAATCGGGAACACCTTGTCTTCATGCTGTGGGGAAGTTACGCTCAACGCAAAGGAGCTTTCATCGACCGCAGTCGTCATCTTGTTTTACAAGCTCCTCATCCTTCGCCTCTGAGTGCTTATCGCGGATTCTTCGGATGCAAGCATTTCTCTGCTGCAAACGCATATCTGATTTCTCAAGGCTTGAGTCCGATTGTCTGGTAGGCGTTTGAGTGTTTTACATTCCGCTTTCGCCGTCTGAACTCGATGCCTGATTTTTCTCAAGTTCCAACTTACCGAATTTAAGCGTGATTCTGAATGATATAAACCTGCTGTCGCGGATGTTGGACGAGTAGCTGTGATAATTAGGTGCGAAGTTGGTGTTTTCACTCTTATTCCAATTGAACGGATCCTGCACTCTGAGCGACATCTGAAGGCGTTTGTCGAAAAGATCTGTTGATAATCCGAGGTCCATAGTGTAGAAATTGTCCGATTCGGAGAAGATTGAGATTCTTGGAGTGCTGACATGTCCGCCTGCAAAGACTTGCAGATATTTCGAAACCTTTGCCCAAAGTCTCAAATTGCCGTTTAATTCCCAGCCCTCTTGCCTATAATGCTTTCCATCGATGTAATCCATTTCGTAAATGTTGTGTGCGAGTGTCGTAAAGACGTTCAAATTTGCGAAAGCCCCCAAACGAAGATTACCCATCACCATAACGTCTTGCGAAGATGAAGAACCTATATTGTAAGGTATCGTATAGCTGATGTAACGTCCGAGATAAGGATCGAGAGTCAAGTCCGTAACAGTCGAAATCGTGTTGTTGCTCCAACGAGAGTTGAAATGGATTCCTATATGTCCTGCTCTCATGAAAAATTTCGACCAATTAAATCCTATGCGGTGGCTGTATGAATTTGTCAGATCGCGGTTTCCGACGCTGTAACTCTCTTCTTGGTAGTTTCTGAACGTGCTTAGATTGTCCGAAGACGGCTTTGAAGTCGAGAAACTGTAAGAGAAAGAAAAGTTATGCATGGATTTAGTACGATAAGACAAGTGAACGCTTGGACGGAAAGTAAAGAATAGAAAGTTGGTATCGTCAGCAAAATATGTGTTCTTTGCAATGAAATCTCTGTTTTCTACTTCTGCTCTCGTCCCAAGGGTGATTGTGAATTTTCCAAAGCGATGTTCCCAGTTTGCAAAGCCACTTAATGTGGTGTTGTTGCTCGTTTTGTCGTGTGAACGCAAAGAATCGATAATATCAAAACTCATTACGGTGCTATCAAACAAAGTTACGTCTTTTGTTCTATAGTCATTGTTCAAATCCAAATTAAGACCGTAGGTCATTTCTCCGTCTTTGCTGTATGGTCTTGCGTAGCGTGCGTCTAAGTCGATGCTGTATTCGTTTCTGTTTGTCTTGTATTGTTTGTGTAGATTTTCGAATAGTTCGTTTGCAGGTATGTAATCGCGTATCTGAGTCTCGGTTGAAAAGTTTGGAGACATTCTTCCGTTAAGAGAAACGTCGAGACGGTGTCCGTTTTTGTCGAAATTCTTCCTGTAATCCGCATTAAGACGTCCCCAAGATGAGAATGCGTCGTTTGTAGTCTCCGATTCATAGAA
>JAGBSA010000132.1 GCA_017632095.1 Bacteroidales bacterium
ATACCGGTATGTTTTGATTGTTACTTACTGGCAAGATACAGCGTGCTGCTTTTATTTCTCCATCTGCTATTATCAAGGCTCCATCATGAAGAGGTGTGTTCTTAAAAAAAATAGTCTCAACGAGCTGTGAGCTAATCTGTGAATTGAATACTTCTCCTGTTTTGATAATGTTTTCTAAAGGGTTGTTTTTACAAAGAACTATCAATGCGCCTGTAAGAGTCTGCGACATATGTCCGCAAGCCTGAACTATAGGTGTTATATCTAATTTCGCTTTTTCAGATTTGCTTCTAACGAAGAGACGTGAGAGGAATCCGCCTTTTAGGGAATGTGATCCCAATCGCAAAAGGAACTGACGGATTTCTGTTTGGAAGATCACCACAAGGGCGATTACTCCTACCGAAATAAATTGTCCGATTATCTCACTAAGGAGTTTCATATCCAAAAAGCTAACTACCTTCCACGAAAAGAAGATTAGCAAAAAGCCTATGAAGATACTGACTGCGTTTGTGCCTTTTAACAATCTATAAAGGTAGTAAAAGAGAAATCCGACAAAGCAAATATCTATCAAATCTATTATTCTGAAAGATGGAAGTCCTTGAATGGCTGAAAGAATCATAATTCTGTGTTTTTATTCTAAAGGTTAAACAATTGTGTACATTCTTTTGCGATTTGCACATCGTGAACTCGAAGTATGCTTGCTCCGTTTTGTAGTGCGAATGCGTGAAGGAAACATGTACCTTCGAGAGCTTGCTGTGGTGTTTTGTCGAGTGGTTTGTATATCATGCTTTTTCGAGATATTCCTGTGAGGATTGGCAAACCAAAAATCTCAAATTCTTTCTGACGACGCAAGAGTTCGTAGTTTTGTTCCACTGTTTTACCAAATCCAAAACCAAGGTCTAAGATTATATCTTTTGCTCCCAATACTCTCAATTGTTGAATACGCTCTGAAAAATATTTACACATATCCATGAATAGATTGTTATAATTTGTGCATTCCTGCATTTTGTCAGGCGTTGTTGGGGTATGGGTTAATACATAGGGCACTTGGCATTCTGCAACGGCTTCAAACATTTTTTCATCGAAACTTCCGCCTGATATGTCATTGATTATGTCTGCTCCTTCTGCTACTACAGCTCGGCAAACTTTACTTTGGAATGTATCTATCGAAACAAGTGTATTCGGATAATTCGTTTTGATATAACGTAATGCAGGTAATAATCTTTGGATTTCTTCTTCTGCAGAAACTGATTCAGAACCCGGACGAGTGGAACATGCTCCAAGGTCTATTATGTCAGCTTGTTGTGAAATCAATTCGTCAATTCTCACTTCTGCTTTCTGTAAAGAATTATATTTTCCGCCATCATAGAAGGAGTCATCTGTAAGATTAACAATTCCCATCACCAAAGGAGTTGAAAATTGCTTGATTTTTTTGCCGCAAAGAAACGTTTTGTTTTGTGAAATGTTTGTAATTTTGTTGCGTTCTATCATTAGAATATTTTTTTACAAAGCAAAAGTAATCATTTTTATGCAAAACACAAGTTCAGAATACGATAATATTATAAAAATAAGCCGAAAGCTTTTTGTCGATAAACTATCTGATTATGGTGCTTCTTGGAGAGTGTTGAGGCTTCCTTCGCTTACAGATCAGATTTTCATAAAAGCAAATCGCATTCGCAGCATTCAAGAAAGCGGAGTCAATCTTGTAGATGAGGGTGTTTTTCCTGAGTTTATCGGACTGATAAATTATGGCATCATTGCATTGATTCAATTGGAGCTAATCGATGAGCCATTGGATAAAGAGTTGAAAAAAGAACGTGCAATCGAACTTTATGACAAGTATATCGCTCAAACAAAGTCTTTAATGGAAAAAAAGAACCACGATTACTCCGAGGCGTGGCGACAAATGAGGATAAGCTCTATTACGGATCTTATTTTGATGAAGATATTACGCCTAAAGCAAATAGAGGATAACGATGGCAAGACGATAGTTAGCGAAGGTGTTGATGCGAATTACTCAGACATCATAAACTATTCAGTTTTTGCTTGTATAAAACTAACATAAAATATTCTAAAACTATAAAACAATGAAGGCGATTAGCACAATACTGAGAGCTATATTTGGAGCTGTTTTCATATTTTCAGGATTTGTAAAAGCGGTTGACCCTTGGGGGACTGCATATAAAATAGAGGATTATCTGTCTGCTTTTTCTATGAGCGGGCTTGTTGATATTATGCCGTGGTTACCTGTTGTTGCTTCGGTGATTCTTTGCAGTATGGAATTTATGATAGGAGTCCTTATGTTCTTTGGCTTTTATCGTAAACCTATTAAAATACTCGCTGCCGTAACTATGGCTTTCTTCACGGTGCTTACTCTTGTTGATGCGATAACTAACCGAGTTGATGATTGCGGTTGCTTTGGCGATGCGATAAAACTTACAAATTGGGAGACATTTTGGAAAAACGTCGTACTAGATGTAATATTGGTTTTGATATTCCTTTGTGAGCGTAAGATAAGCTTTGTACGTTCAAAGGTAAACTCAAATTTACTTAGTCCGATATTTGCATTGCTGATTTTGAGTTTTGCAATCTATAGTTCAATTTACGAACCTGTGATAGATTTTCGTGCTTGGAAGATTGGCAATCAAATGGTTCCCGTTGGCGAAGACGTAACTCCGCCTGAGAGTTTCGCAAGTTATAAGAACAATGCAAGCGGTCAAGTCAAGGAATTCAACACCGAAGACCTTATGAAAGAGTTTGAAAAGAATCCTTCTTTCGCTTCAGAATGGACTTTCGTTGATTCGAGAGTGGTAAACACAAATACAGTTGCTGCAGACGGCTTTTCTTTGCAAGCATTAGGCTTTGATGAAGATGAGACTTTTGATATTATATCCGACACTTCAAGTGCTCTATTTATGATTACAACATACGATGTAACCAAAGCCTCTGACAAGGGTGTAAAACGAGTAGTTGAATTTGCAAACAAGGCTTTGGAAAATGCTCAAAGAGTAATCTTGGTTACTGCATCTTCTGAAGAGAATTGTACTACTTTCATCGAGAAGTATGACATCTCCAATATCTTGATTTATACCTCAGATGATAAGTCTATAAAGACAATTCTACGTTCCAATCCGGGAGTTATAAAGATTGTAAAAGGCAAAGTGGAGAACAAATGGTCGTGGAGAAATCTTCCTTCTAGCGAAGAATATTTCAAAGCGGAGAAAGAATAGACATAAGTTCTAATCTAGTTCACTCAAACAAGCTTTTAAGAAATTATGTTTAAGTATGTATTGAAGAAAATCGGCTATGGCTTCTTGGTAATGCTTGGAGTCATTAGCTTGATATTTGTTTTGTTCAACATACTTCCAGGAGACCCTGCTCGCATGATGCTTGGGCAGAATGCCGATCAAGAAAGTATCGATATGATTCATAAAGAGCTTGGATTGGATAAACCTTTGGGTGTGCAGTATCTTGAATATCTTAATGACCTTAGCCCAATTGGAATAGATAAAGAAGGTGATTTCGGATTCAAAGTCCCTGATTTACGTCGTAGCTACCAATCCGGCAAGACTGTTTCTTCGATATTATTGGAGAGTTTCCCAAATACGATACTTTTAGCCTTGGTAAGCATAACGTTTGCTTTTGTTGTGGGTGTGACACTCGGTTCTTTGGCTGCCATATACAGCGATACATGGTTGGAAAAGCTTATTCTATTGATAACTTCATTAGGAATGAGTTTGCCATCTTTCTTTGCGGCCATTCTGATTGCTTGGTTTTTTGCGTTCGTTCTTGCTGACTACACAGGGCTTTCAATGTTTGGCAGTCTATATAGCATAGATGATTTCGGCAATGGGGAATATATCGATTTGAAAAACATAATCCTGCCGGCGCTTACACTAGGTATAAGACCATTGTCTGTAATCTGCGAACTAACAAAAAGCACTATGAAAGAGGTTCTTCAACAAGATTACATAAGAACTGCAAAAGCAAAGGGTCTTTCGAAGTTTCAAATAATAAAAAACCATGCTTTACGAAATACACTCAACCCTGTAGTAAGTTCTATCAGTAGTTGGTTCGCCTCATTGATTGCCGGAGCGGTTTTTGTCGAGTATATATTCGATTGGAAAGGCGTTGGAGTTGTCATAGTCGATAGTTTGGAGAAATATGACTTCCCTGTACTGATGGGAACTTTGATAGTAATTTGCGTAATGCTGATTATAATCAACATTCTCACAGATATAGTTTACGCATTGCTTGATCCAAGAATCAAAAATACTTAGCCACTAAATTAAAACGGCGTTTCGCTATCAACGAAACGCCGTTTTAATTTTTCCTTTCTTCGTTTTAATTTTCTAAAACGAAGTTTTATCAAACTTAGCTTAAAACTTCATTCCCGGGCACTTGCTGCTTTTTGAGGCTAACTTAGTGGTTAGCGTAATTCCAAAGAAATTATACCAATCCTTTGTTTGAGGATTTCCTCTCGAAACATTATGTGAATGATAGAATCCCTCCATTCCATCTAACTCATGCGTTCTATCGGCAGCAGAAGCAGCCAATTCACCTGCCCAATTTATCAAAACATCATGATCAACGTAGTTTTTACTAATATCATCTAAGTAGTCGGTGAATGTTTTTCTGAATCCCCATTCCAATCCCAAACAAACATAATTGCTAAGAGAGAATTTAATACCCAAACCAAAAGGAAGCGAGAGACAATATCTCGAATAAGCATCATCATAGCCCTCAAGCCCCTGTCCTTCGGTGTTCATACCACGCAATTCTATCGATTGAATTTCGTTAGTTATCGGATCCAAAATCTCTGTTTTCGGATTGTAGTAGAAACCTGCAAGTCCTGCAAAAATATACGGCGTAACGCGATGTTGGCGACTTCCTGTGCGATAATCAAAGAAGTTAAATTCACACATCAATCCAAATTCCCTCAATGGAGAATGAAAATTCAGGTTACGAGGATTTGAATAGTGTTTGTCATCTCCGTTTACTGAGGTGAAATTCAGCTGTCCGCTTATTGTCCAACGAGGAGATAAATTGTATCTTACTAATAAGCCTATTCTGAAATTTGTATTGTAAAAATCAAAACTTTGTTCAAATTGATTCCAAAGAGCATTGTCCATATTGGAGTTAAAAGATGAGTTAATATCCCCAACATAATTTGCTCCTCCAACCGTTGTTCCGAATTCCCAATTGTACAATTGTGCTTTTGATTCAAAGAAAAGCATTGTTGTAATCAAGATTAAAAATATTCTTTTCATATTTCTGTGTATGTTTTTTTGATAATAATATAGTCTTTTTATTTTCCGAATTTATCAAACTCCATTACCTCAAGGTCTTTTGCCTTTCCGTCTTCGAGCACAAGACGTATCAGAGTAGCCTTTTGATGAAAACATTGTCTGCCACAAGCTCCC
>JAGBSA010000133.1 GCA_017632095.1 Bacteroidales bacterium
GGAGTGGTTTCGCATATTCCGATACCTAATTGACGCTTAAACTCTTCCAATACTTTTTCTGCACCTCTTACATAGCAAGCTGTACCCATACAAACTGAGATTGGGTGCTCGCCCTTTGGTATCATGGTGAAGAAAGAGTAGAATGTAACTATACCATATATGGTTGCAACAGGTACATTCAATTCCAAAGCAATCAATTCTTGAACTTCTGCAGGCAGATAGCCGTATTCACCTTGTACTTTGTGCAATACGTTGATTGCTTCGCCGGGTTTGTTGCCAAAAGAGGCACAAATCTCTTTTATTTTTTTGATTTTATCTTCAGATAACTTTACTTTTGCCATTTTCGTTTCTTTTTTTTAAGGGTTTAGCCTTCGACTTCAACTTGTTTTGATTTGTCAAAATAATGTGTGTGTAGCAAGTGGTGTGATTTTTCACCGCAAGGAGTTCCGAAATATTCATCATACAATTGTTTAACGTATGGATTTTCGTGAGATTTTCTGATTTCCTTGCCTTGGTCTTCACGATAGATAGCCTCATGACGTTTTTCAACTATTGAGAAATCGCCGTGGTGATATGGTTGTCCGGCACCTCCGATACATCCACCAGGACAAGCCATCACTTCTATTGCGTGATATTGTACTTCACCTTTGCGTACTTGATCCAAAAGCTTTCTTGCGTTACCCAATCCGTGAGCTATACCCAAGTGGATAGGGGTTCCGTCGAAGTCTATTGTAGCTTCTCTTACGCCTTCCAAACCTCTCAATTCTGTGAAATCAACTTTGCCCAATGTCTTTCCTGTGAATACTTCGTAAGCTGTACGAGCTGCTGCCTCGATAACACCACCTGTTGCACCGAATATTACAGCTGCTCCGGTAGATGCTCCCAATGGCATGTCGAAATCTTCTTCTGGTAATGATGTGAAGTCGATATTGAATTGCTTAATCAACTCTGCCAATTCTCTTGTGGTCAATGAGTAATCTACATCAGGGTTTCCGTCCACTTTGAACTCATCACGTTGACATTCATACTTCTTAGCTACACATGGCATAATAGATACAACAACCATATCTTCTCTCTTGATGCCTAATTTCTCAGCCCAGTAGTTCTTTGCAACGGCTCCGAACATTTGTTGTGGACTCTTTGCTGTTGAAGGAACGTCTAACATATCAGGATAGTTGGTTTCAAAGAAGTTTACCCAACCTGGACAGCATGAAGTCAAGATAGGAAGTTTTACATCTTTATCTCCTTCCATGAATTTCTTGATTCTGCCCAACATTTCAGTACCTTCTTCCATGATTGTCAAGTCTGCAGTGAAGTCTGTGTCGAAAACGTAGTCGAAACCAATTCTTCTCAAAGCTGCAGCCATTTTTCCTGTTACTATTGTGCCGGCAGGGTAACCGAATTCTTCACCCAAAGCAACACGAACTGCAGGAGCTGTTTGTACGACAACTGTCTTTTGTGGGGTGCTTATTGCATTTATCACTTGTCTTGTTTGATCCACTTCGCTCAATGCTCCAACTGGACATGCCATTACACATTGTCCGCACATAGTACAAGTAGATTTTACAAGGTCTTGTTCGAATGCTGTTGCAACTACTGCTTCGAATCCTCTGTTTACTGCACTCAAAGCACCTACAGTTTGAAGTTCGTTACATACAGTTTCGCAACGACGACACATAATACATTTATCAACATCTCTTATGATAGAAGGAGAGTTGTCTTTTCTATATGTAGATTGTTCTCCCTTGAAAGGAATTTCACGGATTCCCAATTTCTGTGCCAAAGTCTGCAATTCGCAGTTTCCACTTTTTGAACAAGTCAAACAATCTGCAGGGTGGTCAGATAGAATCAACTCTACAACTGTTCTTCTTGCATTAACCACTCTAAGAGAATGAGTATGTACAACCATACCTTCCATAACTTCTGTTGCACAAGCAGGGGCAAGGTTCTTTCTTCCTTCTACTTCGACAACGCATACACGACATCCACCTGGTTTGTTTTCAAGTTTCTGTCCATTCAATTCATAATAGCAAAGTGTAGGTATGTCAATTCCAAATTTCCTTGCAGCTTTTAAGATTGTTTGTCCTTTTTCGGCTTGTATAGCTTTGCCGTCTATCGTTAAATTTATCATTTCCATTTTTCTTAAAACTTTTATTGTTCAACACTAAATCTTTA
>JAGBSA010000134.1 GCA_017632095.1 Bacteroidales bacterium
TACTTGCATTGCCATTTCTTTACCTTCTTCGTCGTATCCTGCTTTTGACAAGCCAACTACTGAAGCCATTCTGTTACCTGGGTGAACATAAGAATATGTAGCAGCAGCTTCGATTGGTAAATAGTGAGTCAATGTTATCTTCTCTCCAATCTTAGCAACTTGTTCTACTATCATCGTTTCAACGTTCTTACCTTCGATTTCAAGAGCCAAAACATCTTGCAATGTTTGTGCTTTTGCAGCCAATGCAGCATCCAAAACTGTCTTTGTAAACGCTACGAAGTCTTCGTTCTTTGCCACAAAGTCTGTTTCACAGTTCATCATGATAACAGCTGCAAAAGTTTTATCAGCGTTAACGCCTGCCAAAACTGCTCCTTCTGAAGCATCTCTATCAGCACGTTTTGCTGCCAACTTTTGACCTTTTTCTCTTAGATAATCAATTGCCTTATCCATATCACCGTCACACTCAACCAAGGCTTTCTTACAGTCCATCATTCCGACTCCTGTACGTTGTCTTAGCTCGTTAACAAGTGATGCAGTTATATTTGCCATATCTGTACGTATTAAATTCAAAAAATTATTTTCTTGAAACGCCTTTCTTAGAAACTTGTTTTCTTGGACGTTTTTCTACATTGTCTTCTGCTACAGCTTTTACTTTTCTGATTTTGTTGTCTTCTTTTTCTTCAGCAACTTCGTCATCTAGTAATTCTGTTGCAAGTCTGTCTGTTTCCTCTTCTGCTTGTTCTGCAACCTTGCTATCTTTGTCCATTTTTCTTTCTTGCATACCTTCTTCTATAGCTTGGCATACATAATCCAATATCAAAGCAACAGATTTTGATGCGTCGTCATTTGCAGGTATTGCAAAATCCACTACATCTGGGTCACAATTTGTATCAACCATTGCAAAAGTAGGGATATTCAAACGCTTTGCCTCAGCAACTGCAATGTGTTCTTTGTTTATGTCAACAATAAACAATGCTGATGGAAGACGAGTAAGATCTGCTATTGAGCCCAAGTTCTTTTCTAACTTAGCTTTTTCTCTTGTAATTTGCAATCTTTCTCTCTTTGAAATAGCTGTTGAATCTTTATCAGCCAACAATCTTTCCAATGAGTTCATCTTCTTAACAGCTTTTCTAATTGTAACGAAGTTTGTAAGCATTCCGCCTGGCCAACGCTCAGTTACAAAAGGCATATTTGTTCTTTTTACTCTCTCTGCAACTATGTCTTTAGCTTGTTTCTTTGTTGCAACGAAAAGCACTTTCTTTCCTGATTTAGCAATTTGCTTCAAAGCAGCTGCAGCTTCTTCAACTTTTGCTGCTGTTTTGTGTAAGTCAATAATGTGGATTCCGTTTCGTTCCATGAATATGTATGGAGCCATTTTTGGATTCCATTTTCTTCTTAGGTGTCCAAAGTGTACACCTGCGTCAAGCATCTGATTAAACTCTAACATTTTCTTTTTTTTTCTTTTGTTTACTTTCCTTAATTTAACTATCAATCGACAAGTAGTTGCAATCGCAAATCTTATCGATTTGGATACTAAACAATATCCAATATACTAACGTTTGCTGAATTGGAAACGTTTTCTTGCTTTCTTTTGTCCTGGTTTCTTTCTTTCAACCATACGAGGGTCTCTTCGCAACAAACCTTTTGCTTTCAATGCACCTCTGTCTTCTGCATTGATTTCACACAAAGCTCTAGCTATACCCATACGCAAAGCTTCTGCTTGTCCAGAGATTCCACCACCATCAAGGTTAGCTTTAACATCGTATTGTCCCTCAGCACCGATTGTTTCAAAAGCTTGTCTGCATATATATTGCAAAGTTTCGCTTGGGAAGTACTCTTTGTAATCTCTTCCATTAACTATTATTGCACCGTTTCCTGCTTTCAAATATACTCTTGCAACGGCACATTTTCTTCTTCCTATTGTATTTACAACTCCTTCCATGACTCTTATCTGATTGTGTTAAGGTTTACTAATCTTGGTTGTTGTGCTTCGAACTTGTGTTCAGAACCTGCAACCACGTGTAGATTTCTATACAATTTGCTTCCTAATTTATTTTTAGGCAACATACCTTTCACTGCATGTTCAACAATTCTTATAGGGAATTTACCCATCAATTCTTTTGGTGTAGTGAAACGTTGTCCTCCTGGATAACCAGTGTGACGCACGTAAACCTTATCTGTATATTTCTTTCCTGTGAATCTAACTTTGTCAGCATTGATTACTATTACATAATCTCCACAATCAACATGAGGAGTAAAACATGGTTTGTGTTTTCCTCTCAAAACGTTAGCAACCTTTGTAGCCAAACGTCCTACAACTTCATTTTCGGCATCGATAACTATCCACTCTTTCTTTGCTGTGTTTTTATTTGCCGAAATTGTTTTATAACTCAATGTACCCATTTCGTTTTTTTCTTTTCTAAAAACATTAAAAACTTACACTACTACGCAAAAAACAGACGCTAAAACGGGCAGTAATAACGAGTGCTTTTGCGACTTAATTCTCTCCAAATCAACAAGTCATAGGATAATACGGGTTCGCTGACCAGTAGATTCGGAGTTTGCAAAATTACTACTTTTTCTCAATAAACCAAGCATTTGAGTCATTTTTTTTGATTTTAGAAATAGATTTCCTACATCTTTATTGCATATAATTACTATCTTCGCAATATATTTTTCAAACAAAAATTGTGGAAAATGGAACAAAGAGATAAATCATTTAATTTTGATTCCGAGAAAAAGCGATTAAGCATTAAGGAGTGGGATATTTCGGATCGTCCTCGCGAAAAGTTGATGAATTTTGGCAGAACGAGCCTAAGCAATGCCGAATTGTTGGCTATAATTATTGGAAGCGGAAATACGAAACAGACTGCGGTGGATTTGGCAAAGGAGATAATGAATAGCGTTGATAACTCCTTGCATGAGCTTTCCAAACTCTCATATAAGGAGTTTTGCAACAGATTTGACGGCATCGGACCGGCAAAAGCCTTGAATATAATTGCAGCTTTGGAGCTTGGATTTAGAAGGAAAGAATCCGAAATGCTGCAAAAGCCAAAGATAACTTGCTCCAAAGATGCCTATACGGTGTTTGCTCAATATATGTTGGACTTAGAGTATGAGACGTTTTGGATTGCGTTACTTGATATCAAAGGAAAAGTTTTGAAAACTCTTTGCATAAGCCAAGGAGGTTGGAATGAAACCTCGGTAGATGTAAGAAAGATTTTCAAAGCTGCCTTAGAGTATAATGCGGCTTCAATAATCCTTGCACACAATCACCCCTCTGGCGAGACAAAAGCAAGCCGTAGCGACATTGAAACAACAAAAAACATAATCAAAGCAGGACGGCTTATGTCTATAAAGGTATTGGATCATATCATTATCGGCAATAGGACTTACCTAAGTATGAATGATAGCGATATGGTGGCGTTTTAGTTTTCTGAAATCAAATAAGAGAAAATTAAAATCAAGATCTATTCAACGCACTTTTGATTTCGCTCTCAATAAGATTTGAATTCAAATTCATAAGCCAAACAATAAAAGAAACGGTGCGAGAAGTGAACCCACTCTCACACCGTTTTTCTTGTTGTTAATCAATAAATACTTATTCTCTATCCTAAACCTATTATGGCACAGCTACGAATTGTCCTGAGAAATTACGCAATTGATTTTGCACTGCCTCAGGAGTAGCGTTTCCATTTATAAGCGACATCGCCATACTTTTGGTAAGCATCTTTCCGCTAAAAGTTGCAGCAATTGAATCAGAACTATACTCCGACATTGTCAAAACTCCACAAACTGCAACGAACTCTTCTCTTGCATCAATGGTCGATACAAATTCCAAATTAGCTTCTTGATTAAACTCATCTCCAAAAGGGTGATTAGCAGAAAGCTCTGCAAAATCCCTACCATAACCTATGACATACTGACGAACAGTATTGCCTTTCACATTTACTGTTACCGTTTGAGAGACATTTGTTCCTACCACATTAGTTACATCATTGGCAAAAATAAAATTTGCAACCGGCATATGATAAGTATTACTGTCTATTGTCAAATCAAGCGAACCGGTAAGATCGTTATCTTCCACGCATGAAAAATTCAACAATGAAAGAACAACGCACGAAAGTATCAAAAAGAGTCTTTTCATAATCGGATTACTTTTTCAAAATATAAATTACATTTTTTTACCAACAGCCTCAAAGCTACCGCTTACTTTTTCAAAGTTATTTTGCAAACTGCTGAAGTTTAATTCCCCTTCGCTCAATATTGAAGTTTTCAATCCATAACCGGAGAAAGTCCCTTTTACCTTATTCTTTGTGTAAGATGTAATCTCCAATGTTCCGCATACAAGGGTAAGCCCATCTTCTTCAATTCCTGACGAAGGAACATAAACCAAAGTATTTTCCATATTTGTTATGTTAGAAACATTAGCTGCAGCCGAAAGAAGATCTTTACCTAAGCCTAAAGTGTAACTACCCTTAGAGTCTCCTTTGAAAACGATTGCAACATTCTCTTTAAGATTTGATCCTGCAATAGTAGTAAACCCTTCCAATTCAGTAAACACAGCATCTGGAATATGGATAGTTTCATCATTTATCGTCAAATCCATTTCGCCAACAAGACCTTCTAATTCTTCACAACTAAAAAACATAAACGGCATTACTAAACATGCCAAAGCGTACATAATTCTTTTCATAACATTACTATATTTTTACATTTTGAACTGCAAAAGTATTGTTTTTTCTCTTAATAACAAAATTTATTTTTACTTTTGCAAAGAATTTGATAACACGATGAATAATCTTATACGCTTTTTACAAAAATACTACTATGTTTTCTTGTTTTTGATACTTGAAGGCATAGCTATATATTTCATATCTTGCAATTCCTATTACCAAGGCTCGGCTATAACCAACTTGGCAAACAATGTGGCAGGCTATACTTTTGATCAATGCAACAAAATCTCTCATTACTTCAGCCTTGCCTCTGTAAATGAAGAGTTAGTCAAGGAGAATGCACGCCTTAGAGAACAAATAGAATCCTCTTATGTGAAATACACAGATCGTGTTATGATTAAAGATGACACAATCTACAAACAGCAATTCGCATTCATGGAAGCCAAGGTGATATCCAAGTCTATCAACAAACGCAACAACTATTTTATGCTTAACAAAGGGCGTTCGAGCGGTATAGATAAAGATATGAGTGTGATTGCTCAAAATGGTATAGTCGGAATTGTTACACAGGTTACAGACAATTTTTCTTTGGTAATGACAGTTCTTCACCAAGATAGCAAAATTGCAGTAAAGAACAAACGCACTCAGGCTTCAGGAACATTGGTTTGGGAAGGTGGTAGTTATGAGAAAGGGAAAATAATCGATATTCCTTCATCTATGCCTCTTAAAGTTGGGGATACAATCATAACAAGCGGTTTTTCTCGTAACTTTCCCGAAGGTATAATAGTTGGATATATCGAAAAATTCTCAAAAGACCAAGGAAGCGGTTTCTACAACGTAGATATAAAATACTCAACAGACTATAACAAATTGGGATTTGTGTACGTGGTAAAGAATTTCTTCAAAATAGAACAAGAACAATTGGAAAAGGGAATGAAAAATGAATAATAGCATCTTGTTTACAGCCTTACGTTTTTTAGCATTACTGGCAGTACAGGTTTTAATCTTAAATAACATAAATCTGTTTGGCTATGTAGAACCAATAATATATGTTTGGTTCATACTGCTACTTCCTATTCGCACACCAAAGTGGCTTGTACTAATTTTATCCTTTCTAATCGGTTTTTGCGTTGACATATTCTCGGGACAGGTTGGCTTTCATACAGCAGTGAGTGTGTTCTCTGGATTTATAAGACCAATATTCCTTAGCCCACTTAACGCAAACCAACAACAAGAATCAAACAATATCCCTACCTCATCTAATATGGGTTTCCTGCCTTACTTAGGCTATGTTTCAGTAATTACATTCGTTCACATATTTCTTCTTATTGCTATAGAATCATTCCGATGGGCAGAAATACTTCCGATGTTGATGCGTATAATATTAAGTTCTGTATCAAGCATATTTCTTATCATGATATGCGAACTTATGTTTTTCAAATCAAATAAGGACTAGGACTGATTGAAACTTTATTTGGTAAAAATAATACTTGATTTTAATTTACCGAAACAAAGAAAGAAAAAATTAAAGCGGCGTATTACAGATTGTAATACGCCGCTTTTGCTAAAAGCCTTCTTATTTCCAATAATTTAATTCTTATCACGAATATCGTATTTCGACATATCATATTTCTTAACGCCCCATTGTTCTTCTGATATGCTAGATTCAACACCCTCTATCTCATCAAGAGTTTCTTGAATCTTCACCCTCTCTCTTTTTTTCTTTATTCTATATTCGAAATACAAACAAAGAACGAACAATAGTAAGATTACACCACAAGCAATAAAGATTAAATTTTCGACAAAGTAGTTTCTATAAGGCGAAGTTAAAATTAAAACGCCTTTATCGAAGAAGAACTTTATCGCAATCATTGAAAGAGATCCAAAAACCAATAAACCGACATTGAGCTTTCGGTCATCTATCAATTCAGATTCGTGTTCTACTACAAACTTATATCGTTTCAGTACCGTAGGAACAGAAATAAATACTAAGCCTATTAGACAAAATACGGTAGAAAACACTTCTGTCCAAGTGAACATTGGATTGTACGGCAAGAAATAAAGATTTAACAAAATCGCTCCAAGAGTAACGGGAATGATTACACTTGCAGCCAAATCCTTTTTGAAGTTTCCGCTATATGGATTAACGATGTATTTCAGCAAAGATGCCGACCAATAAAATCCTGCAAAAACCAGAATCAAGATAACGAAAACAAACAAATACTTCATCAAAAATGAAGGATATGTTATCCCCATAAAATCTGTTACAAGATTAATATTCCACAAGTGAAACAAATGTCCTGTCACGAAATTGCTGCCTAAGCGTACGAAACTGCAGATAAAAAGCCAGAAAAGGAATCTTCGGATTTGCAACTTGTCTGTTTTCCATTTTGTAAGCAGTAATATAGAAATCAATCCCAAAAGGCTCAAAGCCATTATCGGCATTCCAAACACCTCTATCACATTATCGGCAGAGGTCCAAATGCTATCGGTAGCTGCTGTGCTGACAGAATTGAAGTCAATTAAAGAAGTGTATATGCGAATTGGCGCTCCATGCGTAAAAGCGCTAAATCCCATAGCCAATTGCGCAACATAAAAAATCAAAAGGTAAGAAACAAGGAACAATACAAGGTTGTTGATTATACAATTGCGCTTTAGCGTAAAACAGTTCTTTGTTTTCATCGTCTCCATCTATACCAGAATAATTGATCTTTAATTTGTACATCAAGGATAACTCGTATCCTCAAAACCATCTGAATAAATATTTCGAGTTCTCTTTCTTCTAGCCAACGCATTCCCTTTGGCTCCTTACGGCATGCAGCAGAGAAGTTAATCATAAACTCATCTTTAGACATCAATACCCATTGCACTGCCGACTTTTCTCCATCTATAGCATTACTTAGCACACCTAATTCTCCGTAACCATTGTCAAACAACCAATGAAGTGCGTCTTCGTCTCCCAAAACGGCATTACTCCAAGCTGCAAGCTCAGGGTAGCCGTTTTCTAATAAGAATTTGAAAAATTTCTTCTTACCTTTCAAAGACTCCAATAATGCTATTAGAATTTTAATGTCGTAATTAACCAAAGAAACCATAACTACCTAAGTGTAGAGTTCAATTTTTGTTCAAATGTTTTAACAAGTTTTTGCATAGTTGCTTCGATTTGCTTATCGGTAAGCGTCTTTTCCTTATCTTGTAAAACAAATGCAACTGCATATTGTTTCGTATTTTCAGGTAATTTTTCCCCTGTATAGACATCAAACAAAGATACAGATTTCAATATCTTTTTCTCAGTTTGATATGCTAAGGTTTCTATTTGAGCAAAGGTAACATCATTATTAACCACCAAGGCTAAGTCTCTTCTAACTTCAGGATATTTTGAAATCTCTGCATATTTTATGTCCTTAGTAGGAAGCATTCTAAATATTAAATCCCAATTGAAGTCAGCATAATAAACTTCTTGTTTAATGCCAAAGCGTTTGCACAACTGAGCTCTTAACATACCTATTGTAGCAACAACCCTTTTCGATTCCTTTGCTGTAAAACACAAAGCGTATTGGTATGATTCGTTCGAGATTTGCTCTACGAAGAATCTTGATTCGCTTATACGCAATTGTGCAAGCACATTACAAAATATGTTTTTCAAGTAGTAGAAATCTGTACTTACTTGCTTTGCCTGCCAACTCTCAACTGTCTTTCCTGTTGTCAGAATTGCCAAATGCTTTGCTTGATTGTAGCGTTTTGTAACCTTATCCGAGTCAAATGATTCTACATTTCTATCGTAACAATTACCAAATTCAAACAATTTTAAGTCAGATGCTTTTCTGTTTATGTTGTATTCGACTGTCTCCAACAAACCATAAAGCAAGGTTTGTCTCATTTGCCCAAGGTCTTTGCTCAATGCGTTAAGCACTGGCACCGATTTCTCTGCAGGAAAATCTGAATTGTTTTCGTAATATGAAAGTTTGGTCAATGAATTATTCATTACCTCATTGAAACCATTTGAAGCTAAATAATCAGATACTGAATTCTGCACTTTATCTGGGTTTGGTGAAGGTGTTTGATTTAGACAACTTCTAACAGAATCAGAAACTTCTACATTATTATAGCCATATATACGAAGGATTTCCTCAATCAAATCACATTGACGGGTAACATCTACTTTGTTTGTAGGCACTAAGGCTGTCAAACCTTCGCTATCTTCACACTCTGTTTTGATGTTCAAATAGCCTAATATGTCTTTAACAAGCACTCTGTCTATTTGCTTTCCTATTAGTCTATCCATATCGGAGTAATTCAAGCGAATACTCTTTGGTGCTATCACCTCAGGATATACATCTTTTATTTCAGAAGATATAATTCCTCCTGCTATTTCCTTAATCAAAAGAGCTACGCGTTTCAAAGCATAAACCGTTATATTAGGATCTGCTCCTCTTTCGTAGCGGAAAGAAGCGTCTGTTTTCAATCCATGATGTTTTGCTGCCTTTCTTATAACTACCGGATCGAAATAAGCACTCTCTAAGAACAAATCAACAGTTTCTGTGCTAACACCTGAATCCAAACCGCCATATATTCCTCCCATGCACATTGGTTCATCATTATCGCATACCATTGCCTCTTTGCCGTTTAGTTCTCTTTCAATGCCGTCAAGGGTTTCAAATTTCGTTCCAGCAGATTGAGATTTCACTACAACCTTTCTTGATTTTATTTTCTTCAAATCAAAAGCGTGTAATGGCTGTCCTGTTTCCATCAAAACGAAGTTTGTAGCGTCTACTATATTATTTATAGGGCGAATGCCGATTACTCTTAATCTGTCTGCCAACCATTGAGGAGAATCCATAACTTTAACTCCGCTTATGGTAACAGCTGAATAACGTTTACAAAGATTTGTGTCTATTTCTATGTTAAGGTCATTGTTTTCGGTAGATTCTGTTGCAAAAGCATCTACACTTGGAAGTTGCAACTCCTTATTTTCATTCAATTGGGCCTTAAGCAATGCTACTAAATCTCTTCCAACACCTATATGAGATGTAGCGTCAGAACGGTTTGCTGTCAAGCCAATTTCAAATACATAATCTTCCTTTATATTGAAATATTCCTTTGCTGGAGTCCCCACAACTGCGTTTTCGTCCAACACCATTATGCCATCGTTGTTATCACTCAAGCATAATTCTTTCTCAGAGCAAATCATACCCTCGCTCAACTCGCCACGCAATTTTGAGCGTTTTATTTCGAAGCACTCATCATCTGAAGTGTAAACCTTAGCCCCAACTTTCGCTACAATCACTTTTTGTCCTGCAGCAACATTAGGAGCTCCGCACACAATATTCAAAGGTTGCTCCAAACCCACATCTACAGTTGTTATATGCAAGTGGTCAGAATTCGGATGCATCTCGCAAGTCAGTACGTGTCCAACGACATAATTATTCAATCCTCCCTTGATTGTCTCTACCACTTCCACGTCTTCGACTTCCAAACCCCCGAAAGTCAATAATTCAGCAACCTTTTCTGCCGATATATCTATATCTACGTATTGTTTAAGCCAGTTATATGATATTTTCATTGCTCTTTAATTAAATTATTTCACGATTGTCATTTCATCAACCAAATGTTTAGCTCCTGCAAACTTGTCTATAATAAATAAACAGTAGCGAATATCCAAAGAAATGTTTCTACACTGTGACGGATCGTACATTACATCACTCATCGTTCCTTCCCAGTTTCTATCGAAGTTTATTCCTATCAAATCGCCATTCGCATCTAATACAGGGCTTCCTGAATTACCTCCTGTTGTATGGTTACTTGCTATAAATGCAACAGGCATTTCTCCTTTTTCATTAGCATAAGGACCGTAATCCTTTGCCAAATACAAGTCCTTCAATTTTTTCTCAACAACATAATCATATATTTCAGGATTTTCTTTCTCCATTATACCCTCTATAGTCGAAAACGCCTTGTATTCTATACCATCTTTAGGTTCGTATGTTTTGATATTGCCATAAGCCACTCTCAATGTCAAGTTTGCATCAGGATAAAACTCTTTCTTATTATCCTTTTTCATTATACCATCTACATAAACCCTGTAAAGGCTGTCAAGTTTTGTATCTAAGGTAGCAAGAGTAAATCTATCCTTTTCAGCATACTGAGTCCAAATGTTTGCAAACAACTCAATCGCCGGGTCATTCTCCAATTTCTTTATTTGTTTTGCCTTAAAGTTTTTTAGAATTTTCTCTGCCTTAGCAGGATTCGACAAGAGCGAATTTTCATAAACCTCATCGAAATAAGCTTCCGGATTGTTATCATATTGTTTTACCACTATGTCTTTTAACCACGCATATTTATCTTTTGCATAATCATTATAGAAAACAGACATTGTTCTAATGAATATTTCTTTATCAACTCTGCGATGGTTAGCGTAGTCATTGGAATAGTGTTTCTGCAATTCAGCATAGCCTTCAGTTACAGTCTTTTCAAGATTTGCTTTATCTAATTCACCTTTCTTCGCATAATCAACAAGAGCCGAAAGTTGTTTTGCTCTATGCATCAAATCAGAAACAAGAACTGCTTCGCTCAAATAGGTATATTGCAAATTCAAATCTCTTATTGCCGAATAGGTTTCTCTCATCATAGGAAGCACATTTCGGTACATTTCCTTATCTGCAGCCCATGATTCAAAATCTCTTTCAAAGGCTTTCTTCTTATCAACAGCGTTTAATCTCTTTAGTCCTCTCACTTCCCCTTGCCATTTCTTCCAGCCATTAGCTACTGAAGCTACTTGTGAGGCATAGCGTAAGCGTTGAGCAGGACTTTCATTCATCGCTCTATTATAAACATCCAATCTGATAGTTCTCAATTTTATCCTTATAGGGTCGTCCATATTTTGGACAAAATCAACAGCGTCTGAAGTCAAGAACTGTTTTGTTGTTCCCGGATAGCCGAATACGAAAGTAAAATCACCTTCTTGTGCCCCTTTAAGATTGATTCTTAAGTGTCTCTTTGGAACATACGGCACATTATCCTCGCTATATCCTGCTGGTTTGTTGTCTTTATCTGCGTAAACTCTGAACATAGAGAAGTCTCCTGTATGACGAGGCCACATCCAGTTGTCTGTATCTCCTCCAAATTTACCTATATTGCTTGGAGGTGCACCAACCAAACGCACATCGTTGAATACTTCATTCACATACATGAAATACTGATTCCCATAGTAGAATGGTTTTATAACTGCCTCATAATGCGTTCCCTCAGTTGCTTTCTTACGAATTGCAGCTATATTTCTTTCAATCAGCTTTTCTCTTTCCTCTTCCGAAATATTATCTCCAACGCCTTGCAATACCTCTTTGGTTACATCTTTCATATAAACCAACAAAGTAACGCTCATTCCTGCGCAAGGCAACTCTTCTTGCTTGTTTTTTGCCCAAAAACCATTTGTCAAATAGTCATGTTCTACAGTACTATGCCTAACTATGCTACCATAACCGCAATGGTGATTTGTCAAAAGCAAACCTTCAGCAGACACAAACTCACCTGTACAACCACGACCGAACAAAACAACAGCATCTTTTAACGAAGACTTATTTGCACTGTAAATATCCTCAGCCGTAATCTTCATTCCATTCTTTTGCATATCAGCTTGCTTGTCCGCCAATAATAAAGGCAACCACATACCTTCGTCAGCAATCACCCTGCCTCCAAAAATAAACAGCATAAAGGCTGCTATCAATAATCTCTTCATACTTCTCGCCAATTTATTTAATTGCTTGCAAATTTACTAAATAATGAGATAAGAAATTCCATTTTTAAGAAAGTTTTTTGGTTTTTTGTCCATTTTATGGAAAATCTCACCTTAGCACCTTGAAAGCAACGAAAAAGCAACCAAAATTTTACTTTCTGTAATTCAATCAAATAGAATCTATTTTCTAATCTCATTTCACGATTTCAACACTTTGGCACGATTATTGAATGTATTTAAGTAATGGAGCGAAAGTTTGTTAGGGTGAGCCAAAAGTTCAAAACACAAGAAACAAACTTTAATTTATACAAATCAAAATTAAAAAACAATTAAAAAATTAAGCCGTATGAAACAGTCAGATTTTGAAAAACAACTACTTGAAGAGAAAAAAGGGTTAGATTTCTTCTCATTCTCTCTTACGCAAGACAAAGAAGATGCGAAAGACTTGGTGCAAGACACTATTCTCAAGGCGCTTACACACATCAACTCCTTTGATGAAAACACCAATATGCGAGCATGGCTGTTTACAATAATGAAAAACACATTCATAAACAACTATCGACGTAAGAAACGCATAGAAATGCTCTCAAATAACGACTATACCGAAACCTTAATCCAAAATACAACAGGCATAAGTTCCCAAAAAACCGACCATGATTTGAATTACTGGGAGATGCTTCAACAAATAAAACTTCTACCCAAAGAACAAAAGATTCCTTTCCGCATGATAAACCAAGGATACAAGTACAAAGAAATAGCAGACTTGTTTCAAATTTCGATAGGCACCGTTAAAAGTCGCATATTCCTTGCACGAAAGAAATTAATGAACAATCTTGGAGACAGAACTCAAAACATAGACACCGAAACCTTAGACTCCGAATAATCCCTTAGCGAAAAAGGCAGTGGGGAAAATAAATCTTCGTTTTAGAAAATCAAAACGCCGTTTTAGTGTTAGCGAAACGAAGTTTTAATTTTCTGAAACTTGATTTCGATTTCAGCTATACAAAAAAAAGGAGAAGCCAAACGACTTCTCCTTTATATTTTTATTTCGTTTTGTCTTAGTTAACCATGATTACCAAACACTTACTTGCTTTCCAGAACAAGTCAGGGTTTGTTATTCTTATTGAGGTTGGACGACTTGGATCGCCTTCCAAAGAGTATGATGTGTCAGGGTGTGTTGTTACGATTTTTATTTTCTTTCCTGTCAATGGTATTTCTTGGGTATTTCTTGTGTCAATCTTTGTTAGAGATGCAAAATCTGTGTTGTCTGCCAAAACAGATGCTTTTCCTAATCCGATGAATCCACCTCTCTTATCTACAAGGTTTTTCATTCTCAATTCTTTCTTTGTTCCTATTGCAAAGTAAGCGGTGTGTTTTTCATCTTCAATTTGCATTATTTGTTGGTCTTTCTTCTTTGTCTTAGTCTCCAAGTCTTTTACGTTCTTAGTCAATTCGTCTATCTGAACGTTCTTCTTTTGCAATTCGGCTGTCAAAGTTTGGATTTGTTCTTCTTGTTCTTTGATTCTTTGTTCCAAATTGCTAACAAATGTTTGCAATTGTTTATTTTGTCTTTGTGTTCTTGCCAAACGAGAGTTTACTGCTGCGAGTTTTTCTTTATCTGCTGCGAGTATGTCGTTTATTGTGGCGATTTTGTTCTTTATACTTGAGACTGCATCTTTTCCTACTTCGCCTGAGTTATTTGCAACTTGAGCTAAGTCTGTGTAAGTCTTGGTTACTTCTCCCAAATTCGCATCTATTTCGTTCAATTGTTGGAATAGGGTTTCCAATTCTGCGTCTTTGTTAGACATAACTGCTGCAAAAGAGTCTTGCAATTGCTTTTCTCTTTCCTTAGATAAGTTTCCGTTGCATGCTGTCAAAGCAACTGCACATATCAATCCCAATGTCAAAAGTCTTTTCTTCATGTTCTACTTTTCGTTTTTTAATATTATTTCTTCAATTGTTTATTTTCAGAACGCAAATTTAGCATAAAAAAATATAAAACTAGCACTTTTTTCGACTATTCCTTTGTTTTTTCTTTCAAAACCGCTTGTCAGCAAGGCAAATTATCGTATTATTGCAGTAAATTTCAAAGATATTTTACAAGCATGCTTGAAGACAAACTCGAAATACTTGGTGCGAGAACACATAATCTGCAAAACATTTCTCTTTCTATGCCGAGAAATTCTCTCATTACCATAACTGGATTGAGTGGTAGCGGGAAGAGTTCGTTGGCTTTCGACACTATTTATGCAGAAGGGCAAAGACGCTATCTTGAAACCTTTTCTTCTTATGTTAGAAACTTCATTGGAAGCATTGGTAAGCCTGATGTGGATAAGATAAACGGGCTTTCACCTGTGATAAGTATTGAACAAAAAACGACAAATAAAAATCCGAGAAGTACTGTTGGCACTACTACTGAGATATATGACCTTTTGAGATTGTTATTTGCTAGAATCTCCGAAGCCTATTCGGTGAATACGGGCGAAAAAATGGTAAAATACACCGAGAAACAGATTTTAGAAGAAATCGAATCTTGCTATGAAAATCAATCTATTGTTATTTTATCTCCTGTTATCAAAGGACGAAAGGGGCATTATAGAGAATTGTTTGAGTCTATTGCCAAGAAAGGTTTTCTAAAAGTCAGAATAGATGGACAAATCGAGAATATCGTGTCGGGAATGAGGGTTGACAGATATAAGGTTCACGATATAGAGATTGTAATAGATAAATTAAGAATTTCTTCCGAAAATAAGCAAGAGCGATTGAAGAAGTCAATAGAGACAGCCTTTAAGCACGGAAAGAATAATCTTATGGTATTGAACGAGGAGGGCGATGTAAGATTCTTTTCTAAGTTCTTGATGTGTCCTACAACAGGAATTTCTTATCCGGAACCTGAACCTAATACGTTTTCTTTCAATTCTCCCTATGGTGCTTGTCCATTTTGCAATGGCTTAGGCGAGATTACTCAGGTGGAAATCGAAAAGATAATTCCAGATAAAAAGAAAAGTATTGCTGAGGGCGGTTTGATTCCAATTGGAAAGCCTAATTCAAATAGCTGGTTCGTAAAACAAATAGAACGAATTGGCAAGTCATATGGTTTTAATTTGAATACAGCTTTCAAAGATTACTCCGAGGAGAGCTGGAATGTGCTTTTGTATGGAGAGGCAGAAGAGTTGGAAAGTCACAATAAGTTTGAAGGGATTGTAAACTTTATTTCATCTCAATTCAATGATGTTTCCTTACCTGCTTCTTTGCAAAAATGGGCTGCCGGTTTTATGAATATTAAAACATGTCCTCATTGCAATGGTAGCAGATTAAGAAACGAAAGTCTGCATTTTAAGATTGGGGATAAGAATATTGCGGAATTGGCAAGTATAGACTTGACTGAGCTTTCGCAATGGTGCATTTCTATTGAGAAAAACTTAGATAAACGACAAAAAGATATTGCTTCGGAGATTCTAAGAGAAATAAACACCAAGATAAACTTCCTTTTAGATGTTGGCTTAGGCTATTTGAATTTACTAAGAAGTTCTAGAACGCTATCAGGTGGAGAAAGCCAAAGAATACGTCTTGCAACGCAAATCGGCAGTAAGCTTGTCAATGTTATGTATATTCTAGATGAGCCAAGCATTGGCCTTCACCAATCAGACAATATAAAGTTGATTGAATCCTTAAAAAAGTTGAGAGATTCAGGTAACACAGTTATTGTAGTGGAACATGATAAGGATATGATGCTTGCTTCGGATTATATTGTGGATATAGGTCCTGGTGCCGGCATAAATGGCGGACAGCTCACTGCCTCAGGTTCTCCGGAAGATATATTGAAGCAAAATTCTATCACTTGCCAATACTTGAAAGGTGAAAAGAAGATTCCTATTCCAGAAAAAAGAAGAGAGGGTAACGGAAAATTCATTCAACTTAATGGTGCTTGCGGTAATAATTTGAAAAACGTAAATCTGACTATTCCTTTGGGAATATTGGTTTGTGTTACGGGGGTTTCTGGTAGCGGCAAGTCTTCTTTGATAAACGATACTTTACACCCTATTCTCAGCAAGCTGTTACATCGTGGAGAAAAACCAGCTTTGCCACATGCAAGCATTGAAGGCATTGAAAACATCGACAAAGTAATCGAAATCAATCAAAGCCCTATCGGCAAGACTCCAAGAAGTAATCCTGCAACATTTATTGGCGTGTTTGACGAAATAAGAAAGCTTTATGCAAGTCTTCCAACCGCTAAGATAAGAAACTATGCTGCCGGACAGTTTTCTTTTAACGTCAAAGGGGGACGCTGTGAGGAATGTCAAGGAGCAGGAGTTAAGACGATAGAAATGAATTTCCTTCCTGACGTTTACGTAACCTGTCAAGAGTGTGGAGGAAAGAGATACACGAGAGAAACTTTGGAGGTTCGCTATAAAGGAAAGAACATAAACGATGTTCTAAATATGAGTTTCAATGAGGCTTTAGCTTTCTTCGAGAACTATCCTAAGATAAAGAGGCAGCTATCCGTTGTTGTAGAAGTAGGATTGGGATACCTAACTCTTGGACAGCCTTCAACTACTCTTTCAGGTGGTGAGTGTCAAAGAATAAAACTTGCTGCCGAATTGGGCAAAAAAGACACTGGAAACACACTTTACATATTAGATGAGCCTACAACAGGATTACATTTTGAGGATATTAGAATTTTAATGGAAGTTCTGCAAAAGCTAGTTACCAAAGGCAA